>JAFPZV010000021.1 GCA_017417085.1 Deltaproteobacteria bacterium
AAGGAACCCCTGGGCACCAAGGGGGCGCGCATCACCTCCTACATCACGCTGCCAGGACGCCATCTGGTCTTCATGCCGACGGTCAATCATGTGGGTGTATCCAGACGTATCGAAAACGAACAGGAGCGGGAACGGCTGCGCGCGCTGGCAACAGAGCTCCGCCGGCCGGGCGGCGGTTTTATCGTCCGTACCGCGGCGGACGGGAAAGGGCTGGAGGAACTGGCCGCCGACGCCGCCTATCTGACCGCCATCTGGGACAATATCCAGCGGGAGAGAAAGCAGAAAAAATCCCCCTGCCTGCTCCATCCCGATCTGGATATCACCTGCCGGGTGCTGCGCGACGTGCTCACCGAAGACGTCAACCGCCTGATCGTGGATTCCGAGGAGGAGCTCGAGAAGATTAACCAGTTTCTGCACACCTTCATGCCGAAGCTGGAGATCGCCACCAAGCTGTACAGCGATGCCGAACCGATTTTTGACGCTTTCGGCATCGAAGACGAAATCACCCGGGCGCTTTCCCGCAAGGTCTGGCTCAAAAGCGGCGGTTATATTACCATTGAGCAAACCGAAGCCCTCACCGCCATTGACGTCAATACCGGCCGTTTTGTGGGCGGCCACAATCTGGAAGACACCATTTTCCGCACCAACCGTGAAGCGGCGCGGGAAATTGCCTTTCAACTGCGGCTGCGCAACATTGGGGGGCTGATCGTCATCGATTTCATCGACATGGAGGAAAGCTCGCACCGCGAGGAGATCCACACGGAACTGGAAGAAGCCTTGCGCAACGATCGCAGCAAAACCAATGTGCTCAAGATTTCGGAACTGGGCCTGGTGGAGATGACCCGCAAGCGGGTACGGGAAAACCTGGGGCATATCCTGTGCGCGCCGTGCCGTCACTGCGAGGGGCAGGGCTCTGTCAAAAGCTGCCCGACACTGGCCTACGAAATCCTGCGTGAACTGGAAAACCGCATGCGCAGAAAGGACGGTGGAGCGATAACCGTGGCGGCGCCGCCAGAGGTTGCGCTGTTTTTGACCGAAAGGGAACACGAGGGCATTGAAACGCTGGAACAGCGCTACCACCGCAAAATTACCGTAATTGCCCGCAGGGATGACAGCATGGACAGTTGCTACGAAATCTGCGGCGCATGAAAATCCGGAAGAGCGGGATTTTTGCTTGACACCATACCGTCAAGCTATGTAGAGTCTCAGCTTGCGCTATTCTTTGGAACTATCATCGCATGAATGGAGTGAATCTTATGTATGCTATTATCCGAACTGGAGGAAAACAATACAAAGTCGCCGAGGGTGATTCCCTCAAGGTAGAGAAACTCGGCGGTGAAATCGGATCGACGGTTGAACTGGGCGAAGTGCTGATGATCGGCGGCGAAACGGTCCGTGTAGGCACCCCGCTGATCGAGGGCGCCAAGGTTACCGCCCGCATCATGAACCATGCCAAGGATCGCAAGGTTCTGGGATTTCATCACAAACGCCGCAAAGGCTACCGCAAAATGTTTGGACACCGGCAGATCAAGACGCATCTGCGGATTTTGAGCGTTGAAGCATAAAGGGGGAATGGAACAATGGCACACAAGAAAGCGGGCGGAAGTTCACGCAATGGACGCGATACCTGTGGCAAACGGCTGGGACCGAAACGTTTTGACGGTCAATTCGTCACGGCGGGATCAATTCTCGTGCGGCAGCGCGGCACCACTTTTCATCCTGGCACCAACGTCGGATGCGGCAATGACTACACGCTGTTCGCCAAAATTGACGGCGTGGTGAAATACGAGCGCAAAGACAAATTCCGCCGCAAAATCAGCGTATATTGCGGCGAGTAATTGAAACAGGGATTGAGAAAAGATGTTCAAGCAAGCCCGAAGCAGTATCGCTTCGGGCTTTTTGCGGTTTTAAGGTATTGGGCATGAAATTTATCGATCGGGCCAAAATCCATGTGCAGGCGGGAGACGGCGGGCGAGGCTGCGTTGCCTTCCGGCGGGAGAAGTTTGTGCCGCGGGGCGGCCCGGACGGTGGTGACGGAGGCAACGGCGGCGCCATCCGGTTCCGGATACGGCCCGGAATGTCGTCGCTGGCGCCCTTTCATTACAAGATCCACTTTCACGCCGAAAACGGCAAGGCGGGGAGCGGCTCCCGCAAGCATGGCCGCAACGGCGCGGACCTGATCATCGACGTCCCGCCGGGCACCATGATCTACCGCGACGAGGATGATCAGCTCCTGGCGGACATGACCGCGGAGAGCGAGGAGATCCTTCTCTTTGCGGGAGGACGCGGCGGCCGGGGAAACGCATCGCTTTCAAGCGCTCATAAAATTTCCTACGACGCCCAGCCCGGCATGGAAGGAGAAAGCGCCTGGCTGCGTCTGGAACTCAAACTGCTGGCGGATGTCGGCCTGGTGGGACTGCCGAATGCCGGCAAATCCACTTTTCTCTCGGCGATCTCCAACGCCCGTCCCGAAATCGCCGACTATCCCTTCACCACGCTGACGCCGCAGCTGGGGGTCGTCCACTACAACGACTTTCAAAGCTTTGTGGTGGCCGACATTCCGGGGCTGATTGAGGGAGCCGCCGCGGGCAAGGGCCTGGGGCACTACTTCCTGCGTCAGATAGAACGAACCCGGGTCATCCTGCATCTGCTGGATCCGCTGGCAGGTGAGGATCATGACGCGCTCGCCGCCTTTGACGCCATCAACCGCGAGCTGGAAGCCTACGATCCGGAACTTTTGAAGAAGAAGCAGCTTGTGGTACTCACCAAAATGGACGTGCCGGAAGCACGCCAGGAAGCGGAGCGGCTGGTCAAACGTTTCGGGGAACGGCATTTGCCGGTTTTCAGGGTTTCCGCCGTCACCGGCGAGGGCATGACGCCGCTCATCCGGGAGGTGGGTCACTGTCTGGAAACACTGGCATAAGCCAGAAGAATGGGCAAAACTGCCTTTTCCCAAATACTTACGTAAGGGAGCGATCGCTGGACAGCAGTTTGACTATCCGCAGCAGATCCTCGTGGGAGAGGTACTGTATTTCGATTTTTCCCCCATGCGTCCGCGGCTTGATAGCCACCTCCGTTTTCAAGAGATCCTTGAGATGATTTGAAAATTCCGCAAAAGTTTCCTGGGGGAGACGTGCAGTATGCCGGGCAGCCCGGTATTTTTTCGAAGCGATTTTCCTGACCAGCTGCTCGGTTTCCCGTACGGACAGTTCCCGGGCAAGCACCTCGTTTCTGGCTTCATGAATGTCGCTCTCATCCTCCAGGCTCAGCAGGGCGCGGGCATGCCCCATGGACAGACGGGAAGCGACCACATCCTCCTGAATATCTTCCGGCAGTTTCAAAAGGCGCAGCAGATTGGTCACGGTACTGCGCTGTTTGCCCACCCGCCGGGCAACGTCATCCTGCGAAAAATCGTAACGTTCCAGCAAAAAACTGTAGGCCCGGGCTTCCTCGATGGGATTCAGATCTTCCCGCTGCAAATTCTCGATCAGCGCCATTTCCAGAGAGCTCTGATCATCCACTTCCTCGACAACCACGGGAACTTCCTTCAAGCCGGCCTCCTGCGCCGCGCGCCAGCGGCGCTCGCCCGCAACAATCTCGAAGCACCCGTCGCCGTCGTCGAGCCTGCGCACGATCAGCGGCTGAATCACGCCCTTCTGCACCACGGAAGCGATCAGCTCCTCCAGTTTGTGCCGATCAAAGGACTTGCGCGGCTGATCGGCATTGGGACGCAATTTCTCCATTGGACACATGAAATATTTGCTGTTTTCGTCCTTCGTGTCCACCCCTTCCAGCAAGGCTCCAATGCCACGTCCGAGACCGGTTTTTTTGTTCATTGTTCTTTCCTGTCGAGTATTTCCCTGGCCAAATCGAGATACGATTTGGCGCCCTTGGATGAAATGTCATAGAGCAGCACGGGCAGGCCGTGGCTTGGCGCCTCCGAAAGCCGGACATTGCGCGGAATAACGGTTGTAAACACCTGTTTGTCAAAGAATCCCCGCAATTCCTTTTCCACCTGCCGGGACAGATTGTTGCGGCCATCATACATGGTCAGCAAGATGCCGCATATCTTCAGATCCCGGTTGTAGGTGTTCCTGATGAGCCGGATGGTTTTCATCAGTCCGCTCAGGCCCTCCATGGCGTAATATTCGCACTGTACGGGAATAATGACGGCATGGGCGGCAATAAGAGCATTGATTGTCAGCAGTCCCATCGACGGCGGACAGTCGATGATGACAAACTCATAGGTCTCATCAAGACCCTGCAGAACGCCCTTTAAAATCTGTTCACGATTTTCCATCCCCACCAGTTCAATTTCGGCGCCAACCAGGCTGTCGCTGGAAGGCACCAGATCCAGACTGGGAAGAGGCGTTTTCACTATTATTTCCTCCAGCGAGATCTTTTCAAAAAAAATGTTGTAAATACTCTTGCTTATATCTTTTTTGTCAATTCCGACCCCGCTGCCGGCATTGGCCTGGGGATCGAGATCGATCAACAGGGTTTTTTTCTCGGCAACCGCCAGCGATGCCGCCAAATTGACTGCCGTGGTCGTTTTTCCCACTCCGCCCTTCTGATTGGCTATCGCGAAAATTTCCAGCATTTCTCAAGTTCTCTTTTTTGGTTCATCCGTCGTTGATAAAAGCCCCCGTTTCGGGGGAAAGCCACAAGCGGGCCTTGTGCTACTTCCGGACCTGCCCTTCCCGCCGCTGAACATAGGCGTTGCGAATGAAAAGATAGGGATCGACCTCGTCCTTTCGTATGCCTTCATACGTATCCTTGTCGAGCGAGATTTCATTGACCGCATCGGCGGCCTTCAGCGCCGTATTCTCCCACCAGTTCAGCACATAGGTCTGGGGCCTGAGGAAAGTGTCCGCCACGGTGCCGATGCCATCACGCACACTGGACGGGCCCAGAAAGGGCAGCACCAGATAGCAGCCATGCCCCACTCCATAGTTTCCCATGGTCTGCCCGAAATCCTCCGGGTCGAGCTTCCTGAAACCGTTTTCCGAAGCCGGATCGAGCAAACCGAATACACCCACCGTACTGTTAAAGAAAAAACGGCCCAGTTCGTTGCCGGCCTTACGAAATTTGAGCTGCAGAAGCGAATTGGCAAAACGCACCGGCGCACCCAAATTGGAAAAAAAGTTGCTTACGGCGATCCGTCCTGGTTCAGGAACCACACGCCAGCCCCGCGCCACCGGTTTGGCGACATACATGTAGACCTTGTCATTGAACCAAAACAGCCCACGGTTGATCCGCTCCAGAGGATCGGCGATACGCACTTCCTGGCCGCTGTCGCCAAAGGGATCGTCCAATTCGCCGTCCGGCGCGGCCGCTTCGCCGGCAGCCCACAGCGGAGACGCTCCAACCCAGATCAGCAACAGAAACAGCACGACGAACCTTTTCATGTTTTTCCCCTGTCAGCGCAAAATCATTGCTTTTCAAAAATATACTTGCTCAGCAGCTCTTCCAGAATGACTGCCGACTCAGTTTCGGAAATTTTGCCGCCCGGCTGGATCCGTTCGGGGGATCCTCCCGGCGAGATATTAACATATTTGTCTCCGATAATGCCGGAGGTGCGAATGGAGGCGATGCTGTCCTCCTGAATCTGAACACCGGGCTGAATCGCCATTTTTATACGTGCCCGATAGCTGTCACTATCCAGGGTGATACTGGCGACACGCCCGATCCTGACACCGGCGATCTCGACCGCAGCGCCGGCTTTCAAACCGGAAACCGTCGTAAAATCGGCCTCAACCGTATAGGTATGGTCGTTGAACAGATTGAGATTCCCCAGTTTAATCGAGAGATAGGCGACGCATAAAAAACCGGCCACCAAAAACATGCCCACAGCCATTTCCAGACTGAAGCGCTTCATATTTTCATCTCCTCCTGCCTGCTCCAATAGATGGGCCCCATCGTCTCCTCGACAAAGGCCCGTATCAGCGGATCCTGCGTCATCTGGAATTCCTCCGGAGGCAAACAGCCATGAATGAGGCCGCCCGACACCAGGGCCACATAGTCCGCCAGTTTGAAAATTTTGGGCACATCGTGACTCACGATCACCGCAGTATACCGCAACTGTTTCTGGATACGGTGAAACAGACGGTAAATTTCGTTGCTGCGGCTGACATCCAGCCCCGTCGTTGGTTCATCCAGAAAGACGATCTGCGGATCGAGGATCAAGGCCCGCGCCAGCCCCACCCGTTTCTTCATGCCGCCACTGAGCTGGGCCGGGTATTTGCCGCCGGCATCCTCCATATCCATCAGCGCCAGTTTTTCCATCACCCTGGAGCGGATCTCCCCTTCGGAGCAACGAGTCCTTTCCCGCAGCGGCAGGGCGATGTTGTCGAACACCGTCATGGAATCGAACAAGGCCACATTCTGGAACAGAACGCCGTAGTGTTTGCGGACTTCCTTCAGTTCCTCCTTGCCAATACGCGCCAGATCCCGCCCCAGCACCCGCACCTGACCGCGATCCGGCCTGAGCAGCCCCAGCATGTGCCTGAGCAGCACGCTTTTGCCCTGCCCGCTTCCGCCAACTATCACCATCGTGGTACCCTGCCGCACGGTCAAATTGACGCCGGAAAGCACCTGCTGGCCGTTAAAGGATTTGTACACATCAACAACTTCGATAACCGCATCGTTATCCATAGGGAAAAGGCCCCAAAAGTTTTACAGCAAAATGGCACTGATCAGATAATCGCTCACCAAAATCGCCACCGACGAACAAACCACCGCGCTGGTCGTGATGCGGCTGACGCCCTCGGCGCCAAAACCGCCGGATCGTTCCAGATGCAAAAAGTAGCCCTTTCCGGCGGCAATCCAGATCAGCAGCACCCCGAACACCAGCGATTTGACAAAACCCATATAAATATCCACCCAAACCACGCTGGCGTACATTCCCTGAAAATAGGCGCCCTCGTTGACGCCAAACAGCCCCACGCCCACCAGGCAGCCGCCGAAAATGCCGACGGTATCAAAAATGGCCGTCAGCAGCGGCACCGAGATAATTCCAGCCACCAGTTTGGGCGCCATCAAAAAGCGGTGCGGATCAATGGCCATGCACTCCAGCGCGTCAATCTGCTCGGAAATGCGCATAATGCCTATTTCCGCGCAGATGGCCGAACCGGCCCGTCCCACAACCATCAATGCGGTCAGCACCGGCCCCAGTTCCCGCAGCAGGCTCAGAGCCACAGCCGCGCCCAGATACCCCTCCGATCCGAATTTGCGCAGCGTGTAATAGCCCTGCAGCCCCAGAACCATGCCGGTAAAGGCTCCGGTAAACAGAATGACAAAGATGGAGCAGGCCCCAATAAAGTGGATCTGGCGGATGATGGGCCGCAGCTTGTAGGGCGGCGTTACGATGCTCGTCACCGTGCGCAGCAGAAAGAGGCCCATGCGTCCCAGCCGCTCCAGCTGGTACAGAACGGTATCCCCGATACGTTCAAAAAAATTGCCCATGTTTTCCCTACCGTCGCCTTTCCGCCATCAGCAGCACCGGAGCCGAGACACGATTCAGCATGGCGATCCTCATGGTCGTCCAGTCACGTGATTCCAGACCGGCAAACAAAGCGGCAACCGCCTCCGTTTCACTGCAACCGCCGGCATGACCGACGTATCCTACCACCGCCAGCCGTCCTCCCGGAGCAAGTAATGCGAGAACCGCCTGCAAAGCGGTCAATGTGGTTTGCGCATTGGTCGTCAACCCCGGATCGCCCCCGGGCAAATAGCCCAAATTGGCAATCGCCGCCCGCAAGGGTCCTTCCACATAGCCCGCGAGTTTTTCGTGGCCGGCTTCTATAAGGGTAATGCCTCCCCTGGAGCCATCTCCCCCGCCGACCGCAAAGCCATGGCTGCGCAGCAGTTTCTCCGTCTGCGCTAGGGCATCCCGCTGAATGTCGAAGGCAAAAAGCTCACCACCCGGCAGGACCTGTTCCGCCAGAAAAAGCGTATCCCGGCCCCTGCCCGCGGTCAGATCCACGACGCGATCTCCAGCAGCCAGTATTTCCGCCAAAAAACGGTGCGCAAAGTCCACCATTCGCTCCATGGAGCCACCTCTTTGCCTTTGGGGTCTTCCATCCTTTCCGAAAAAACGCACGAATGCTCCCCACCTGCCGTTTTGGAGAACCATGCATGTGAACAATTTCCGCAAATGTTTAAGAATACCACAATCCCCCTGTCAAAAGAAGAGATTGCTTCCGCCCGGCACATCATTTCGGGCATGAATTCCGTCTTTTCAGGGAAAAAATTACAAAACTTTTCACCATTTTTTCTTGTTTTCGGAAATCGTCTGCCCTACAATCGTTAGCACTCGACAAAAGTGAGTGCTAACGACATCCAACGACAAGGAGACTGTTCATGACAGAAAAAGCTCTTTCCCTGACGGTCGCTTCGGATACACTGGAATACTATATGCGTCAAATCAAGCAGTTCAAACTCCTGAGCCGGGAAGATGAACTGGAACTGGCCAACCGTTACCGCCGTTTTGGCGATCTGGAAGCAGCGCAGCGGCTCATCTGTTCCAATCTGCGTTTTGTTGTCAAGATCGCGCATGAATACCGCGGTTACGGCATGAAAACACTGGATCTGATTCAGGAAGGCAACATCGGCCTGATGATGGCGGTCAAAAAGTTCGATCCCTCCAAGGGATTGCGGCTCATCTCCTATGCGGTCTGGTGGATCAAGGCCTATATCAACAACTTTGTTATCAGAAACTGGTCGCTGGTCAAGATCGGCACCACCCAGGCCCAGAAGAAACTGTTTTTCAAACTGAACCAGGTGCAGCGGGCTTTCGAGAAACTGGGCGACGAATATCCCCAGCTGGAAACCGCCAAGGCGCTGGATGTTTCGGTGGAGGAAGTGGACGAAATGGAACGGCGCCTCGGCGGCCGCGACACTTCCATAGATGTGCCGCTGACGGAGGACGGTGACTACACGCTGCTGGAAACCCTGCCCGATACCCGTGACAATCAGGAAGAGGAATACATCGAACGCGAGCGCGAGACCACCCTGACGACAAAGGTGAAGGAGGCGTTGCAGCATCTCAACGATCGCGAGCGCACCATCATCACATCGCGCATCCTCGCCGAGCACCCGGTCACGCTGCAGGAGCTGGCAGATCAGTACCAGGTCAGCCGCGAACGAATCCGCCAGCTGGAAAGCAATGCCCTGAAAAAGCTGAAGAACGTGCTGGGAGCGGAAACCGCGCTGCTGACCGCCTAAAGTTCCGCGCCTTTCCGTTGACAGAAGCAAAGGAGCGCGGGTAGAGTGACGAATGTTTGTCAATTCGTCTTGCCGAGGTGGATATGAACCCGAAAATCATCGTGATTCTGGCTCTTGTGGCGCTTTGTTCATGCACTTCATCCACAGATCGGTCCGCGCTCTCCACGGAAGATTACTTCATGAAGGCCGAGGATCTCATGACGAGGGGCGAATACAAAAAGGCCATCGAGTGCTGGCAGAAGGTGCTGGGGGCCTATCTCTCTCCCCAGCTCAACATGGTGGCGGAGCTGCAGATAGCCAAGGCCCACTATATGGTGGGGCAGTATCCAGAAGCCGTCGCAACCTATGAGGATTTTCTGAAGCAGCACCCCAATTCCGGGCGTGTTCCGGAAGCAATGTACAATCTTGGAATGTCCTACTACCAGCAACGATCAACCCCCGATCGGGATCAGACCGCCACGAAAAATGCTCTGGTCACCTTCCAAAACCTCGTCAACATGTATCCCGACACGGTTTCGGCCAAGGACGGAGCGAAAATGATCCACTCGCTGCGTCAGGAACTCGCCGAACACGAACTCTATGTCGGCAACTTCTATCTGCGCACCAAGAGCTACAAGGCGGCAATCGGCCGTTTTCGCGATCTCTTCTTCCTGTATCCCGACTTTGATCGCAAAGATGAAGTGTACTTTCTTATGGGCAAAGCCTATTACCTTGACGGCGATCTTTCCAAAACGGTCGAGACGTTCAACATCATGTCCCACGACTATCCTTCGAGCCCCTACGTTTCCAAAGCGCAGGATTTCCTCGCCAGCAACCGTCTGGGAACGCCCAAGGAAGACGAAAAGCCCCTGTAAACCTGAGGACAGGGACAGCGGCAATCCGTCTTTTTCAAACCACCAGAGGCCTGCCCCACATCCCCTGACAAAAAAACGGCAGGCCGAAGAATGCAACCGTACCATATAAAAACAAAGGATTTTTGCATGCGTGATGTCTGGATGTCAGCCTTGCGCCGAATCGTGGTCAAGGTGGGAAGCGGGGTTATTTCCTCGGAACATGGCCTGGATGGCTCGGTGATCGATGCGATTTCCGCGGACATTGGCGCATTGATGCGACGCGGGTATGAAGTCATTCTGGTGTCGTCGGGCGCGGTCGCGGCCGGGCGCGGCGCCCTGGGCCTGCATGAACGCCCCTCCTCCATCCCTTTGAAACAGGCCGCCGCCGCCATAGGCCAGAGCCAGCTGATGCGCCTCTACAAGCGTGCCTTCGCCGAAGAGGATTTCCATGTGGCCCAACTGCTGCTCACCCGCTCCGATCTTACCGACCGCAAGCGCTATCTCAACGCCCGCAACACCATCGCCACGCTCCTGAACTACAGGGTGGTCCCCATCATCAACGAAAACGACACCGTGGCGGTGGAAGAGATCCGCTTTGGCGACAATGACAACCTTTCCTCCATGATTACCACGATGGTGGAAGCCCAGCTGCTGATTATCCTTTCGGACGTGGATGGCTTCTACGACAGTGATCCGCGCGTCAATCCGCAGGCCAAACGCTTTTCCCAGGTGGAACATATCGATCACGAACTGGAAGCCCTGGCGGGCGATTCCGGCAGCGAGGTCGGCACCGGCGGAATGATTACCAAGCTGCAGGCCGCCAAACGCGCGGCGCTCTACGGCGTCGGCACGGTGATCGCCTACGGGCGCGCTCCGCACATCCTGCGGCGGGTGCTGGATGGAGAAGACGTCGGCACCTTCTTCCTGC
Source organism: Deltaproteobacteria bacterium (assembly GCA_017417085.1). The sequence continues at coordinate 10,987 of JAFPZV010000021.1, forward strand.
CGGCGGAAGCGCGGCTCAAGGCGCGCAAGCACTGGATCGCCTTTACCAAAAAACCCTGCGGGCGAATTCTCCTGGATGACGGAGCGGTGGCGGCCCTTCTCAGGCATGGCCGCAGCCTGCTGCCTTCGGGCATCTGTGGTGTGGAGGGGCACTTTTCCCGCGGCGACGCCGTCAGCCTGTGCGATGCCAAAGGGCGCGAGATAGCACGTGGCGTCACCGACTACGCCATGGGTGAAGTGCAGAGGATCATGGGAAAAAAGAGCACCGACATCCGGGAAATTCTGGGTTATTGCTATCACGAGGATGTGGTGCATCGCGACAACATGGTCATTGTGGATCACGAGGAAAACAAAAAAAGAACCGAGGCGCCGTAGGCGCGCAGGTCAAACGGCACTATCAATTTTTTACCGGATAAAAAGGAAAAGCAATGGCTTCAACAGGAATGC
>JAFPZV010000022.1 GCA_017417085.1 Deltaproteobacteria bacterium
CGGAGAGGTCACACTGATAGACGAGGATCTGGGACAGCTCCTGAGCAATCTGCGTGAAACCGTGCTCACCCTGCTGGCCAGCGAGGAAGCGGGTTTCGGCAACAGTCTGCCGCTGGAGACGGAAGACATGGAAGACGAGGAAGAGGAGGATACCCCTCAGGAGACACCGGTTCTATTCCACTGGAAATGACGGAAAGCACCGCCACCGGATGAAGGCTTAAGCGGTCTTTCCCCAAACGGCAACGGCGCTCCCCTTTTCCGGGAAGCGCCGTTTTCTTTTGAAGCAAGTCCCCTCCCTTCCTGGCGGAAAGAAGGGGAAAGAAGTTTATACTTTATCCTTATCCTCTCAAGCAAAAGCCTTGGCGAAGTTGGCGCCGAACTCGCGGCACTGGGCGCAGGCCGCTTCATCCGGCTGCCACGAAGCCCGCAGCGGATCGGCCACGACTTCAAAACCCGCATCCTTCAAACCTTCCGACAAAAGCTTCGGCGCCTCGCCGCTCCAGCCGTAGGAACCGAAAGCAGCGGCTTTCTTTCCGCGGAACTTCAGGGCTTTGATCTCGCACAGCATGGCGGCCGCTTCGCCCAGCATGTTGTTGTTGGCGGTCGCGGAACCCAAAAGAATGCCCTTGGAACGGAAAACTTCGGTAATTACATCGTTCTTGTCATTGTGTGCCAAATTGATGATCTGCACATCGACCGTCGGATCAGCTTCCTGAATGCCCTTGGCAATGTTTTCCGCCATGATATGGGTGCCGTTCCACATGGTGCTGTAGAGGATCGCAATCCGGTTTTCCTTGTACTGATTGGCCCATTTCGCATAGGTCTCCACGATCTGCAGGGGATTTTCGCGCCACAGCACACCGTGGTCCGGGCAGATAATGTCAACCGGCACGTTCAGCGCCTGCAGCTCCTGGATCTTCTTGATTACGAAGGGGCCAAAAGGTCCGACGATATTGGCGTAGTACTTGATCGCCTCGGTTATCATGACGTTATAGTCCACCTTGTCGGCCCAGACCATCTCGGAGGCAAAATGCTGGCCGAAGGCGTCGCTCGAGAACAGGATATTGTCGCCGGTGAGATAGGTGAACATGGTGTCCGGCCAATGCAGCATGGAGGCTTCGATGAAAACCAGTTCCTTGCCATTGCCCACGGGCAGTTTGTCGCCGGTGCGCACAGTTTTGAAGTTCCAGTTCTGATGGTACTGCGCACGCATGAAACGTTCGCAGCTGGCGGTGCAGTAAATGGGCGTATCGGGAATGTGGCGCATCAGTTCGGGGAACGAGCCGCTGTGATCCACTTCGGAATGGTTGGCGACGATGTAATCAATTTTGGAGAGATCGACCTTGCGGGACAGCGCATCGACGAATTCCTTCGCAAACGGTTTCCAGACCGTATCGATCAAAACCGTCTTCTCTTCCTGGATCAGAAAGGCGTTGTAGCTGGAACCTTTGTGGGTGGAGAGTTCCTCGCCATGGAAATGCCGCAACTCCCAATCAATCTTGGCCAGCATGGATACGTTGTTTTTTACTTTGACATCCTTCATTTTCGCTCCCTTTCGCATAAACGATGAAATCAACAGTGCGCCAATGGTTCACCAGAAAAAGTCCTCAGGCGTCCGCCCATGTGGCCGCGTACACAAAACAACGCCTCTATATAACAAAGCAACTGGGCAAGAGCAACCTCAATATCATTCGGCATACAACATATTGTATGCAATAAAAGTTGTTCATCAACAGGTGGTATTTGGAATTTTCCGTGTCACCTTCCCCAACCGCCTCCGTACAGCATGGTCCCCTTGTTCGTTCTGCTTACAGTGTGCACAGCAACGCGCCGCCCACCAGCCAGCAGTAGAGGGCGAAACCGGCGAGACGTCTGCGGCGAACCACGCC
>JAFPZV010000231.1 GCA_017417085.1 Deltaproteobacteria bacterium
GAACGCAACCGTTCCAGCACCTCTTCGATAATCCAGCTGGGCGTGGATGCGCCAGCTGTCACGCCAACGCTTTCAACACGGTCAAACCAGGCCGGATCCATGCCTGAAGCTGTTTCGATGTGGTAGGTGCGAGGAACAATGGCCTGGCATATGGTTGCAAGTCTTGTCGTGTTGGCGCTGTTATGCCCTCCAATCACCAACATGACATCCACCTTGCCGGCAATCTCGCGCGCTTCATTCTGGCGCACCGAAGTGGCGTCACAGATGGTCTTGATGACCCGCAACTCCGAACATTTTTCCAGGCAGATCCGGGCGATGCTCTCCAGATTCTCGGAAGACTGCGTGGTCTGCGCGACAATTCCCAGCCGCTGCGTTGCGGGCAGGCTCCGCGCCTCATCCGGCGTAGCCACCACGTAGACATTGCTGCTCCGCACATAGGAAACGATGCCCTTGACCTCCGGATGTTCGCGCTCGCCGACCAACACCAGCGTATAGCCTTCCTCGTCCAGCATTTTGGCGCAGTTTTGCGCATTTTTCACAAAGGGGCAGGTCGCATCCACGATCTCCAGCCCGCGCCGGACGAGCTCTTCGCGTTCCTGCACGGTAATGCCGTGCGAACGGATGATCACCCTTCCCTGCCGGGCGTCCTGCACCGAATCAATGACTCGCACCCCCATCGCCTCCAGTTTGGCGACCATCTGCGGAGAATGGATAATCGGTCCCAACGAGGCGATTTGCTCCCCGCCAGCGGCAGCTTCCAGTGCCATCTGCGTGGCCCGTCTCACGCCAAAACAAAAACCGGCGCTTCGCGCGACGATAATATTCATTGGATCCCCTTTTCCGCAGCGCGTACCCGCACAATTTCCTCCATCCGGCTCAGCACCTCTTCTATGGTCAGCGTGGTGGCATCAATCACCACGGCATCGTCCGCCTTGCTCAGCGGACTGTCCTTGCGGTTCATATCCGCCCGATCCCGCTCCTGCATTTCCGCTATGGTACTCTCCAGATCGGCGGCAATGCCACGGGCCTGCAGCTCCAGCCAGCGTCTTTTCCCACGTTCCGCCACATCCGCCGTCAGAAAAAATTTCACATCCGCCTTTGGAAAAACCACCGTGCCGGTATCACGCCCTTCCAGCACCACGCCACCTGCCGCCCCGATCTCCTGCTGGCGCCGCACCAGAATCCGCCGCACCCCGCTGCAGCTGGAAATCCGGGAAGTCAAGAGACTTATTTCTGGTGTACGAATGGCTTCGGAAACATCTTCACCGTTCAGCAAAACCCGCTCGCCTTCCGCCTCCCGCCGGAAATTGATGCGCTGTTCCCCGCACAGCTTTGTCACCTGTTCGCAATCCTCGCAGTCACAATTTGCGCGATAGGCCGCCAGCGCCACCGCACGATACATGGCGCCGGTATCCAGCGCGATATAACCCAGCCGGGCCGCCAGCCGTTTGCACAGCGTGCTTTTGCCAGAACCACAGGGACCGTCGATCGTAATAATCAATCCGTTCATCATCTTCCCATCCATAGTTTGATTGCAGTCAGCGCGAAACAATTCTTTGAAGCTGCTCCCAGAATCCGGGAAAGGAGATATCCGTACAGGCAGCATCCGCGATACTCACCGCGGACGATGCGCGCAGTCCCGCAACCGCCATGCTCATGGCGATGCGGTGATCGCCATGCGACTTCACATCGGCTCCCCGAAAACTCGCCCCGCCCCGGATGATCATGCCATCATCACGAGTTTCCACCGCGACACCCAGTCTGGTCAGTTCCTCGGCCATGGCCGCGATGCGATCCGTTTCCTTGACCCGCAATTCATGGGCATCACGAATAACGGTCGTTCCCTCGGCCAGCGCGGCAGCCACACACAGCACCGGCAGCTCGTCAATGAGCCTGGGAATGAGTGCTCCGCCAATTTCCACACCATGCAGGGCACTTGTGCGTACAAGAATATCCGCAATCGGCTCGCCAGCTTCCTCGCGCCGGTTTTCCAGCTCAAGGTGCGCCCCCATGTTCCGCAGCACCTCAAGAATGCCATCACGGGTGGGATTGACGCCAACGTTCACAAGCCGCAACTGCGAATCCGGCACTAAAAGA
>JAFPZV010000232.1 GCA_017417085.1 Deltaproteobacteria bacterium
CTGGGTGCGCTGGGTGTTTGGATCGAAGAGGCGGATGCGCTCCACCTCGTCGCCGAAAAACTCGATGCGTACCGGCTGGGCAACCGCCGGCGGGAAGATGTCCAGCAGATCGCCGCGCAGGGAAAAGGCGCCGCGTTCCTCCACCAGCGGAGATGCCGCATAGCCCAGGGATGCTAGGTTCTTTTGCAGCGTCTCTCGGGAACACTCCCGCCCCGGTTCAAGCGTGAAGGCGCCTTCTTCCAGATCCTTTCGTGGAATCAGGCGCTGCACCAGGGCCCGGGCCGGGATGATCACCAGCGGCGCGGCATTTGGGCGCATGAGCGCCGCCAGCGTCGCAAGCCGGGTGGCTTCCAGCTCCAGCGGCGGGTTGAGCGGTTCGTAGGGGTTGATGCCCCAGTGCGGAAACAGCAGGACCTCGTCGCCCGTATAGAAGGCCAGATCATCGCGGAAACGTCCGGCCCCACGCAAATCCGGTGTCACGATGCACAGCGGCGCACCGGCATCCCGGGCGCGCAGCCGGGCGATCAGCGCGGCGGCCGAGGAACCGGCCAGCCCCAGCAGTTCGCAGCGGCCTTCCAGCGTGGGAAAGCGCCGGACAAATTCCTCGAAGGTGCAGGGCAGGGCATCTGCCGGAAGCGCGGGCATTGGTGGGTAGGTCTCCTTTGCAAGCAGTTTATCAAAAAATGGTTGCTGTTGTGGGGTTGTTCTTGAGCCGCATCAGTTTTTCCATCGCGTACACCGGATATACATGGATATTGTCGTACTGTGCAAAATTTTCCATGGAGACGCGAATGCCGTAGGGTGTGGATGGATGCGTTTCCAGATAGGCCTTAAGGCTCTGCATGCTGCCCTTGCCCGAGGCTTTGACTTCAATTGGAACAAGTGAGGTCCCCAGCTGGAGCACGTAGTCGACTTCCGCGTTGGCGCCGGTTCTGTACCAGTAGGAAAGGGCCGCTTCCCGGTAGGGATCGGCGTACTTGATCAGTTCGAGACCGGTCTGCATTTCCACCACCTTGCCTTTGTTCATGGCGTCAAGAGATGTCGCCGCAAGAAGATTTCCGGCATCAAGGCTGCATTCCGTCAAGTAAATGCCGGTATCGAACAGCAACAATTTTTTGTTCGTTTCCTTTTCGCCTGCGCCCGGCGGTATCGCGTCACAGGCACTGGCCTTCACCGGATGGATCAAACCGGCTCTTTTGAGCAGGGCGACACATTCGTTGAAATAGTAGGCGCTGATGCCTGCTATTGCCGAAGATGCCCTGGTTTGGCCGCATACGTTGTGCAGCGCATAGTCGAAAACTTTCCGGATGATGTCGGCCGGAACATGACTGTCATACTTGCCGAAGTCATCCAGAAAGTTGACAGCGATGTCCCGGTGGATCCGCTGGCATGAAAGCAGACTGCCCGTTTCCGCATATTCCGCCACCACCTCGGGCATGCCGCCGACGATCAGGAAGGTTTTATAGGCGTCGAGCAGCTTTTCATGTGCATCGTTGCGATCGCGCGATATGTCCAGCGCATCCAGATAACGGCACAACGGTTCCTGTCCCGTTCCGAGCAGAAATTCCCGGAAGGAAAAGGGGTACATGAAGACGCTTCGC
>JAFPZV010000233.1 GCA_017417085.1 Deltaproteobacteria bacterium
ACATCAATACTGCGGTCGTAGGGGGAAAGAGGACGTCCCAGCACCTTTTGCGCCAGCATTTCACGGTTGACCACTTGCCCGGCGTTGCGCAGCAACAGCTCCAGAAAGGAAAACTCCACCGCTGTCAGATTGACCTCATTGCCCGCGCAGAGAACTGTGCGGGTGGCGGGATTCAGTTCCACGTCGCCGACCCGCACCACGGCGGTCTCCTCGCCCATGTTGGGCTGGAAGGGCGCGCGGCGCTGGATGGCACGGATCCGGGCAACCAGCTCGCGTTGATTGAAAGGCTTGGGCAGATAGTCGTCCGCCCCCATCTCCAGCCCGACGATACGATCCACCTCGTCTCCACGGGCGGTGAGCATGATAACCGGCACGTGCGATTTTTGGCGCAGCTCCCGCAACACCTCAAATCCGCTTCGGCCTGGCAGCATGACATCCAGAACAACCAGCGCCGGTTCCTTTTCCAGCGCCATGGCCAGACCATCATCGGCATTGAAGGCGGAGGCGATTTCAAAACCCTCGTGGCCCAGATATTCGGTGAGCAGTTCGGTCAGTTCGGTATCGTCATCGATAATAAGAATAAGGTTCATGGGAGCTGCCCTTTTGTTTGCGTACCCGTTTGCGGCGCCTTACAGCGAATGGTCGTTATCGCTGAGCTTGTTCGTGATGTTTTCTTTTATCCAGCTTTTGTCCCACCATTCCACCGGATCCACCGGCAAGCCCGCGACGAGTATGCCGAAATGCAGGTGATCGCCGCCAGCCATGCCGGTTGCGCCGGTACGCGCGATGGGGGTGCCCGTCTCCACGCTCTGCCCTTCCTTGACGTCAATCCGGCTCAGGTGGGAGTAGATGCTCTGCACGCCCAGGCCGTGATCGATGATGATGCAGTTGCCATAGATTCCCAGGGTGCCGGCGAAGACCACTTTGCCGGCGTTGGCGGCTTTGACTTCGGCCTGAACTACAGAGGCCAGATCCACGCCGAGATGGGTCTGCTGATCAATGGCCTGCCCCTGATAGAAGTAGGTGCGGTGATCGCCGAAGATGGCCATGGTTTTTCCTGGATGCCGCAGGAAAACGCCTTCCCACAGCGGTGTGCCGGAGGTGTTGCGGCTGAATTCCTCGAGCTTTTTCGCGTTGGCCTGCCGCACATCGCGGTTGACCGCCAGAAAGGTCTCCAGCGGCGTCTGGACGCTGGCCGGGATGCTGTCGCGGAATTGCGGCATCTTGAGGTTCAGGAACCGGTCGCTGATGTTGATGCGGTCCTGCCGGAAGACGTGGGCGCGCGCCCGGTGGCCGAAGTCCGTCTCGCTGCGGTTGCCGGCCTGATCTTCCACGAAGATCAGGGGACGGAACTCATCCCGTTTGACGTTGAAGGGAAAACTGAAAAAACAGAAATAGTTCCCTGATGGCTGTTTGTAGGCGGGAAAAATTTTTTCGCCCACCATGACGCCGGTTGCCGACGGTTCTTCGGAAATCGAGTAGACAATCAGGCCGCTTCCGCTCTGACGCAGATTCTGCCCCTGGTTTTGCACGGAGATGACCGGCGGCGTGCGGTCAAACTGCAAGGTGCGGTTCAGACGGCCGGCGTTGCTCCAGAAGGCGGCATTGTCTTTCGCCGTGATCCGCAGCGTCATTTCACCTTCCTTCAGCTGGTCGGAGTTCAGAGCCAGGGTTTCTTCAAGCTTTTTCGGGTGATCCGGATAGGTTTTGCTGAGCAGGGAGAGCTCCTGGCCGTTTTGCAGAACCTTGACCTCAAGTTTGCCGATGCCGGATTTCTGATCGCTGACCTGGATGATCATGGGGCGCGGCGAAGCCATGTTCCGGCCCTCCAGGGCCGGCAGAGCGACTTTGGGTTTCTCGCCATCCCGCAGCAAAAACAGAATGCCGCCCGCAATCAGCACGATGATTGCCAGGTAGAGGAAAAATTTGGCCATCAGGAAATGTCCAAAGTTTGACCAGCGTCTTCGGGTTCGGAATGTCATTTTCGCTCCTTGATTGACCTCTGGCGTTGAAGGGAACGCATTTGCATTTAAGGTAAAGAGGAGAGATGGCCTGCCCTCGCATCGAATGAGGGAACACGATTGAAAGAGCGCCACCCCCACATGAAAACAGTTGTCATGATGCCGGTACTTTTCCATAAATACTAGCCAATCCGCCGGTGCTTGGCAATGCCAGATATGGTTTTTCCTTCGTAAGAAAAAATGATCACGGGGCTTGCCGGGCCACATGCAATTTCACAAAAGTGGTTTGCCTTTTAGGCGCCTTTTGCCTTGACGAATGCGGATGACATCTGGTATCAGTACACCTGCTTTGACAGTGAGCAAGGGCCCCGTCGCCAAGTGGTAAGGCAGAGGTCTGCAAAACCTCCACCACCCGTTCGAATCGGGTCGGGGCCTCCAAAAGAAAGAGAAGCCCTCCTCCAGAAATACAAAAAGTCAGCTTCGGCTGGCTTTTTGTTTTTGGTGTCTCTATGTCCGAATTCGCTTGGCCCGTTCTTCTGTTTCTTGGTTTCATCGGTTGTTTTGCCGGATTCATGGCCGGCCTGCTGGGTATGGGCGGCGGCGTCATCTACAATCCGTTGTTTCTCTGGGCCTTCGCCATGTTTGGGGTGTCGCCGGAAATAGGCGTGCATCTGGCCTTTGGCACCAGTTTGGCCATTATTTTGCCAACCGCGCTCAGCGGTTTGCGGGTGCATTACGCCGCGGGTTCCATTCACTGGGATCAGGTTTGGCGGCTGGCTCTGGGCAGTTCGCTGGGAGCTTTGGTGGGCGGCCGCTTTGCGGCGTTGACGCCCGGACTTTGGCTGAGGGCCCTGTTCGGGCTGATGCTTTTGGGCGTGGCCGCGCGGGTGAGCTGGGCGCATCCCGTGCCGCGCGACGATTCCGAGGTTGGAAAGGCGCAGATGATGCGGCTTTTCCCTGTAGGTTTTGCCGGCGGTTCGTTTGCCGCCTTTTTCGGCGTCAGCGGCGCGATAGTGGTTCTGCCGCTATTGCTGCTGGTCATGAAGCAGCCGATGCAGACCGCCGTCGCCAGCTCTTCCGCGCTGATGGTGGTTTCCTGCACGGTGGGCGTTTGCTCCTATGTGTTTCACGGCTGGAATCATCCGCTGCTGCCGCCGTTCTCATATGGCTTCGTCAATCTGCTGATAGTGGCGGTTTGCCTGCCCACGACCACCATCTTTGCGCATTTGGGCGCGAAAATGACCCACCGTTTCAGCCATGAGCGGCTGATCCGGATTTACGCGGGCGTGTTGACCGTGGTCGGCCTGTGGATGGTCGGCAATACCCTGGTGCGGCTTGCGGGATGAGATGGGCCGTAGCGGCGGCAATCGCCCGGCCGGGGGAAAATGGTCCTTGAAAGGGGAGGAACGAAAAGGATGCAGGGAATTCGGGAAGCTGTGGTTGCGGGACGCTTTTATCCGGCGGAACCGGATGTGCTCAGGAAAATGCTGGGCGGATTTCTGGGGGGAGCGTCAACATCGGAAGCGGCGGCCACGCCTGGGGCGGCTCTGAGCATGATGGTGCCCCATGCCGGTTACTGCTATTCGGGGGCGATTGCCGGAGCGGTCTTTGGCAGTGCGCCGATTCCGGAGCGGGTCATTCTGCTGGGCCCCAATCATACCGGAAAAGGCCGTCCCTGGTCGGTTTACGCTTCCGGGAGCTGGCGTACGCCGCTGGGAGATGTCAAGGTGGATGAGGAACTGGCTTCCGCCATCCTGCAAGGCTGTCCAGGAACGGCGGCGGATGAGGCGGCGCATCGTTTCGAACATTCGCTGGAGGTGGAGCTTCCCTTTCTGCAGGTGCTGTCTCCGGAAACGGAAATAGTCCCCATCTGCATCGGTGCCGGTTCACAGGAGCAGCTGATCGCTTTCGGGGAAAATCTCGCGAAGGTTGTCAAGGCCAGTCCGCACCGGATTTTGATGGTGGTGAGTTCCGACATGACCCACTACGAACCGGCGGAGGTTGCCGCCGAAAAGGATCGGCTCGCGCTTGCGCATATGCTGGCGCTGGATGCTGCCGGTCTGTATCAGACGGTTCGCGGACGCCGCATCACCATGTGCGGCATTCTGCCGATGACGGTGATGCTGGCGGCGGCCCGCCGCCTGGGCGCGGCCAAAGGCGTGCTGGTACGCTACGGCAATTCCGGCCAGGCGAAGAACGACGGGGCTCCGGTGGTCGGTTATGCCGGGGTCGTGATCCGATAATGTACCGTGCACCCGGTTGGGCTTTTTTGACGCGGTATCAATGGGTATCAATGAGAAAAAATAATAAACATACCCATCAAGGGAGTTTGTGAGAGACATGGCAGACATTCGTGTTCGTTTTGCCCCCAGCCCCACGGGCTATCTGCATATCGGCGGTGCCCGCACGGCGCTGTTCAACTATCTGTTTGCCCGCCACAACGGCGGCACCTTCGTGTTCCGGATTGAGGATACCGATACCCAGCGTTCCACCCAGGAGTACGTGGATGAGATCATGGCATCCATGAAGTGGCTGG
>JAFPZV010000234.1 GCA_017417085.1 Deltaproteobacteria bacterium
TGTCTCAAGGTGGGATTCAAGCGGCTGTGGAACTCCCGCACCATGTTTTTCAGCAGATCCCTCGTCGAGAGTCCGTCCGGCAGATCATAGGTAGCCGGAAACAGATAGCCTTCCAACGAAGTTTCTCCGGCAAGCCCCAGGTTCCGGATAAATTCGGGATCTTCCATAATTTTCAGGATGTCATCCGGCGTGCCCCGCCCCTTCTCGCCGAGACGTTTGGCGATGTCGTACGAGCTATAACCTTCCGGAATCGTAATTCTTTCTATAAAAACATCGCCGCTGGTCAACCGCGCCAGAATCACGTCCGGCGTTGCCTCTTTGGCAAACAGATAGCGCCCCGCCTTGATACGTTTTTCCGCGCCGCGAAACCAGGCCAACAGTCTGAAGTACAGCGAGTTGTCCACCACATGCTGCCGGGCAAGCTCCTTTGCCGTCCATCGAAAGGAAGCGCCGGCGGGAATGGTGATCTCTACCGGCTCGGCAGGCGCCAGCGGGGTGGTCACAAAACGATGTGCGCAGACCAACAGCGGCATTGTCACCGCGCAAAGCAGAAGCAGAACGGCCAAGCATCCGGCAGCTTTAGTGCCATTCGAGTTTGGATTCGGTTCCATTTAAAACACGCTCAATATTGGCACGATGACGAACAATGACGATGCCGCCCATAACCAGCGCGGCCGCCAAAAACGGCCACGGCGCAGCATGATGGTAAAGCAGAACCGGCATGATACAGGCAGCGGAAACCGATCCCATGGAAACATACCGGGATTTCCAAACAATGAAGAGAAAGAGCAGCAGAGCCTCCACGACCGCCAGGGGATGAATCACTGCAAATATCCCCAGCGCGGTCGCCACTCCCTTGCCGCCTGTAAAACGCAGATAAACTGGAAAACAGTGCCCCACCAACAGCACGACCGCGATAACCGCCAGCTGTATGTCGGAAAAAGTACCGCTCTGCTGGCAAAGCCACAGGGGCAACGCTCCTTTCAACATGTCCAGAAGCAGCGTCAGCACTCCCAATTTGCGTCCGGCCACGCGATAAACATTGGTGGCACCAATATTTCCACTTCCCTCCGCACGGATATCTCCTCCCCCCGCGAAACGGGTCACAAGCAGACCGAAAGGGATGGCTGCAAGCAGATAACAGGCCACAAGCACCAGAACAAACAAAGCTGTTGAATTCATATGAACATTCCCGCCACTTTTTCTCTCTTAATTTTCATCTCCGGTTCACCAAGGCTGTCGCCGAAAGCCGCAGAACAAAAAAATTACCGCCACGCTCATTGAAATCTGCCCCGACAAAGACCATTGTATTGTCATGAAGCGGCTTTCGCGTTACACTTGTCCCCGCTTTTTTGGCAAACGGATGAAAAAGTTATTACATAGACCGCGCGGAAAGACAACCGGGCAGTCCCTTCTGCCCCTTTGGATCGTTTTTTTGCCAATGTCAATAATTTTTTCCCCGCAAACAACTCCAACATATTGAAAGGAAATGAAAAATGGCTGAAGAAGAGAGATTCCTCCGCAGAAAATGCAACGCTTGCGGCTATTACTGCGTTTTCGAGATCGTCGAGCGTGAAAAGGGCCACTTCGTCGAAGTGTGCACCCACTGCCAGGATTCCGAACCGATCTCCGAAGAGATGATCGACTGCCATATCCAGCAGTGCGAAAACTGGATGGAAAATCAGGGCCGGATGTGGCCGTCCCTGCGTCCCAAACTGGAAAAGCTCGAGCATCCGGGCGATTTCGTCGATCTGTTCGGTTCGGTAGCCAAGGCGCAGAAAGCCAAAGAAGAAGCCCAAAAACAGGGTAACTGATTTGAAGAGGAGAAGGCCTGCCACATTGAGGCCTTCTCCTTTTTTGGAGAAAATGCATGGAAAAATGGGTCGTATCCGTTCTGGGTGGCGATCGGCCGGGCATCGTAGCTCAAGTGGCTTCCTGCCTCGCCGAATTCGGATGCAACATTGAAGACTGCAACCAGACCATTCTGCAAACCGAATTCGCCGCCATTTTCATTGTCACCGCTCCGGAACGTCACACGCTGGCCGCATTGGATGCCCATCTGCAACAACGCTTGCAGGCGGAAGGCCTGACCGTGCGGACCAAATCTCTCGCCCGTCAGGAAAACGCTTCTTCCGGGGGCGGCATGCCCTTTGTGGTCGCGACCAAAGGCCCGGATCGGGTGGGCATGATCGCCGCCCTGGCAAACGCCATGGCAACCTTAGGGTGCAATATCAACAATTTCCGGGCGATTGCGCGTTCCGGCAACGGAAAGGGCGATCAGATGACCACCATCTTCGAGATTACCTTGCCGGCTCAAGTCGAGCTTTCAAGGTTAAAAGCATCTCTCGGAGCGGTGGCGCAACGTTTTGAACTGGAAATTTCCGTTCAGCACAGCGCCATTTTCGCGGCAACCAACCAGATAACGCCGGATATTCCCCGTGAAACCTGAAAAAACAAGGCGTGGCCTTTGTCTCTTCGAAGATTTTTCTGCGACGGATTCCGCTCCCGCAATCCGTAAATCCCGAAAAATTCAAAAATAAACAATCTTTTGCCGAAAAGGATGGGCATGTTTAGCGATCGTGAAGTTCTTTCCACTCTGGCGATGGTTCGAGGCGAAAACCTGGATCTGCGAACGGTGACTCTGGGCGTCAGCCTGTTCGACTGCTGTGACAGTGATCCGGAACGCTTTCAGGAAAACATCTTCCGCAAGATCACCCGCCTTGCGGCCCAGCTGGTGCCGGTGTGCAACGAGGCGGAAGAAAAATACGGCGTCCCGATTGTCAACAAGCGGCTTTCGGTGAGTCCCATCGCCGCAGTGGGCGCGGCCTTTGACCCCGCGCAAATGGTCAGGATAGCGCAAACTCTGGACGCGGCCGCGAAGGAAGTGGGCGTAGATTTTGTCGGCGGGTTCGGCGCACTGGTGGAAAAGGGTTGCACACCCGGTGACCGCCATCTAATCGAAGCCCTGCCGGAAGCGCTGGCGACGACAGAGCGGCTCTGTGCTTCGATCAACGTCGCCACGACACGCGCCGGCATCAACATGGACGCGGTCGCCCTGATGGGCGAAACCATCAAGGCCACCGCCAGACGTACCGCCGACCGGGATGGCCTGGGCTGCGCCAAGCTGGTGGTTTTTGCCAACATTCCCCAGGATGTCCCCTTCATGGCCGGCGCCTATCTCGGCATTGGTGAACCGGATGCGGTTATCAATGTCGGCGTCAGCGGACCGGGCGTGGTCAACGAAGCGATCCGGCGCGCCCGCAGCGCCAACAGCGCCATCCGGTTGGACGAACTGGCGGAACTGGTCAAGCGCACCGCCTGCCGGGTTACCCGGGTGGGCGAATTGATCGGACGTGAGGTGGCCGCGCGCATGAACATACGCTTTGGCATTGTCGATCTGTCACTGGCGCCAACGCCACGGGTGGGCGACAGTGTTGGCGAAATTTTCAGAAGCCTGGGGCTTTCCCGCATTGGCGCGCCCGGATCCACCGCAGCGCTGGCCATGCTCAACGATGCGGTCAAACGGGGCGGAGCTTTTGCCAGTTGCAACGTCGGCGGCCTCAGTGGAGCCTTCATCCCGGTAAGCGAGGATCTGGAGATCTCTGCCGCTGCGGAAGACGGCACACTGTCTCTGGAAAAATTGGAGGCCATGACTTCGGTCTGCTCGGTCGGACTGGACATGATAGCGCTGCCGGGTGATACCGACGCCGCGACCATCTCCGGCATCATTGCGGATGAAATGGCCATCGGCGTGATCAACAAAAAATCGACCGCCGCCCGGCTGATTCCGGTACCGGGCAAAAAAGCGGGCGATCGGGCTTCTTTTGGCGGCCTTTTGGGCAGTGCGATCATCATGCCGGTAAAAAGCGGCTCCTGCACCGATTTTATCCGGCAGGGCGGTCTCATTCCGGCCCCCTTGCAAAGCCTGATCAACTAGAGGGTGGAGCCGTTCCCCGAAAATTCGGCAAAGGAAAACATGCCCAAAATGTCAAACCTGCGGCAATCAGTATACGAAGCGCTGCTTATCAGCGCTTTGGGCATCGCGCTGGGGCTTCTGCTCAACCGTCAACTGCTGTGGAATGTCCTGGCAGATCAAAATGCCGTCATACCGCTTCAGGCCGAAACCGACAAGCGGCTGGTGCCGGTGGCGCTGGATGAAACCCGTGAACTCGTTGAAAAGGGCGCTTTTTTGATTGATGCCCGTCCCATCGAGTTCTACCGGGAAGGACATATCGCCGGAGCGCTGCCGCTCCCGCTATCCACACCGGATGGTGACATCAAAAGCTTCCGCAGCCGTGTTCCGGCAAACGCCACAGTGATAGTGTACTGCGATGGCTACGATTGCAACGACTCCAATCTGTTGGGATTGAAACTGCTCACCGCAGGCTACCGGGAAGTCCTGATCTACGAAGGCGGGTTTTCCGAATGGGAAGAAGAAAATCTGCCGATTCGCAAAGGAGATATGCCATGACTATCGGTGGATGGCACAGGTTTGCCGGCTGGTTCTGCCGATGTCTGGTAGGAGGGATCTTCTTCTATGCCGGCGCCTTGAAAATGGCCGACGTCATCGTGTTTGCCGGAGAGGTGGCGGCCTATCACCTGATTCCCCACAACTTCACCTATCTGGTGGCAGCGATACTTCCCAGTATTGAAGTTCTGATTGGCGCCCTGTTGCTGCTTGATTGCCGCGTTCGCGGCGCGGCATTCCTTGCGGGAGTTCTCAATTTGATTTTCATCCTCGCGCTCGTTTCCGCGCTGACCCGAGGACTGAATATCAGTTGCGGGTGCTTTGGCCTGGGGCACGACTCCACCGTTCTCAAAGCCCTGAGCCGCGATCTGGCTCTGATGGTGGCAATCGTGGTGACTTTCCTGAGTGCCTGCATTCCCGGGGCTTCCGCCGAAACGGCCTCCACCGAGGCAGCCCTCACTGAAGCGGAAATCTCCCCCCCCGAGAAACACAGCGAAACAACCTGAGAAACATCATGGAAGACTGGCAACGGCAACTGCGCAATTCAATTACAGATCTGCAGGCGCTCCAACGGCGTTTCGGCACCGATATCGCGCCGCTGGAGGAGGTCGCGCGCCGTTTTCCTTTCCAGATAACACCGCATTTCTGGAAACTGCTTGAAGAACCGGGCGATCCGCTTTGGCGGCAGTTCATACCGCACCCGGCGGAACTTGCTCCGGACACTCTGCCCGAAGATCCTTTGAACGAGGAAGCACTTTCGCCAGCCCCTTGCGTGGTGCATCGCTATCCCGACCGTGCGTTGCTGCTGGCAACCGGCCGCTGCGCCAGCTACTGCCGGTTCTGCACTCGCAAGCGCCGTACCGGCCACAGGGCGGCAAGCGAGGAGGAACTGGCAGCGGGCATCGCCTACATAGCCTCCAAGACCGCCATTCGGGATGTAATACTCTCGGGAGGAGATCCCCTGACCCTGACGGATGAGGCACTCTGCGAGCTGCTTTCCCGGTTGCGTCATATCCGTCATATAGAAATCATACGCATTGGCAGCCGAATGCCCGCCACCCTGCCGGAGCGCATCACCGAACGCCTGTGCCGGATGCTTTCCCGCTTTCATCCGCTCTTCTTCTGCACGCATTTCAATCATCCCCGCGAACTCACGGAAGAGAGCAAAGAAGCCTGCCGCCGCCTCTGCGAGGCCGGCATCCCCCTGCACAATCAAAGTGTCCTTTTGCGCCACGTCAACGATACGCCGGAAATCATCGCCGAACTGTGCTGCAAACTGCTCACCTTCCGGGTACGGCCCTACTACCTGCATCAAATGGATCTGACCCGCGGCACCGGCCACTTCCGGACAACACTCGACTGCGGCTTGCATATCATGGCCTCGCTGCGCGGACGGATTTCGGGGCTGGCCATTCCCTGCTATGTGGTGGATCTGCCCGGCGGCCTGGGCAAGGTGCCGCTCACACCTCCCCATCTGCTGCGCAAAGATGGTCAAACCCTGCTCTACAGCCCCGATGGCAAGGCTGTGCTATACAAGGAAGAGGATATCGGTTAGAATTTTTCCTCTTTTGTACGCCATGCCCAAAATGCACAAGTCCCAAACAGGAACCGGACCGCCATGCTTGCCTATTTGCTGAAACGACTGCTCATGATGTTCCCGCTGCTCCTGGGCATCACCCTGGTGACCTTTACCGTAATTCATCTGGCACCGGGCGAGCCCACCGATCTGCAGACACAGCTCAATCCGGACAGCGGCCCCGAACTTCGTGAAAAACTGCGAGCCTACTACCATCTGGACGATCCGCTGCATGTCCAGTATCTCTCATGGCTCAATCGCCTGGCGCAACTCGACTTCGGTGAATCCTTCTCCCAGGATCACCGGCCGGTGCGTGACAAAATTGTGGAACGCCTGCCCATCACCGTTGCCATCAACCTCCTTTCCATCGCGGTGATTTTGGGACTTTCCATCCCCATCGGCATCTGGTCGGCGCTCAAACAGGGGCAATTT
Source organism: Deltaproteobacteria bacterium (assembly GCA_017417085.1). Next base: position 6,477 of record JAFPZV010000234.1, read on the forward strand.
TTCGATCATGCGACCACGCTCCTGGTTTTCATCGGCTTTGCCACGCCCTCTTTCTGGCTGGCGCTCCTGCTGATGGATCTGTTCGGCGTGCAGCTGGGCTGGCTGCCCATCTCCGGACTGCGCACCTTTGGCGCAGAGTACATGGGCGCGGGGGGGCAACTGCTCGATCTGGCACGGCACCTGATCCTGCCAGTTTTCATCGCGGCCTTTGGAGGGCTTGCGGGCTTTTCACGCTACATGCGCTCCAACATGCTGGAAGTGATCCGCCAGGACTACATCCTGACCGCGCGCGCCAAGGGCCTGCCGGAACGCATCGTCATCGGCAAGCACGCCCTGCGCAACGCCCTGCTGCCGCTCATCACCATTCTGGGACTGTCGGTGCCGGGACTCATCGGCGGCAGCGTCATCTTTGAAACCATCTTCGCAATACCCGGCATGGGCAAA
>JAFPZV010000235.1 GCA_017417085.1 Deltaproteobacteria bacterium
AACAGATTTTGAGGGATGAATGATGGAGAACCAGATACATGCACTCTTCATATGGTATTTTATCGCCATCAATCTGGTGGCACTGCTGGTGTACGGTTGGGACAAGCTGTGCGCCAAAAAGCAGTGGTGGAGGGTGCCCGAGTTGACTCTCCTTGCGCTTGCCGCTGTTGGAGGCAGCATCGGAGCATTGGTGGCAATGCGGCTCTTCCGGCACAAGACGCTCCACCTGAAATTCAAGTATGGCGTGCCGCTGATTCTTGTACTGCAAATTGCAGGACTGGTGTATTTATACTTTCGCTGATTCCACAGATTTGAAGCTCTTCTTCGGAGCATGCATTCTTTTTTTATGGAGGAACTATGGCGCTTGAAACCTACACGAACAGCATCGGCATGGAGTTTGTGCTGATACCTGCGGGAACTTTTTGGATGGGTTCCGACGAAGATGACGACCACGATGCCCTTGAGGACGAGAAACCGCGGCATGAGGTGGAGATTTCGCGTTCCTTTTATCTTGGCAGGTATACGGTGACGCAGGCGCAGTGGGAGTCGGTGATGGGGAGCAACCCGAGCAAGTTCAAGGGAGCGGATCTTCCTGTGGAGATGGTGAGCTGGGATGATGTGCAGGAGTTTATCCGAAAACTGAACGCGCAGGAGGGCCACGACCGGTATCGTCTGCCGACTGAGGCGGAGTGGGAGTACGCCTGTCGTGCGGGGAGCACGACGGCATACTACTTTGGCAATGACAAAAATCAGTTGGAGGATTACGCCTGGTATTGGGACAGTTCCGGGAAGGAGATGCACCCTGTGGGGCAGAAGAAGCCGAATGCCTGGGGGTTGTACGACATGCATGGGAATGTGTTGGAGTGGGTATGGGACTGGTATGGTGACTACTATGGCAGCCTTACGCGGGATCCGAAAGGACCTCATGAAGGCGAATACTGTGTGCTTCGCGGCGGCAGCTGGTTCGTCTACGCCAGGTTCTGCCGGTCGGCTTCCCGAAGCTTCAGCAAGTCGGACACCCGTGACGCCAACTACGGCTTCCGCCTCGCCCTCTCCCCGGAGAATTGAGAGAATTTCTGGGGAAGCTTTGGCGCAGGGGTGCGAAACGGGAGTGAAACTATTGCGTAGTTCAAAAACCTTCCAATTTCCTTGCACTTACGACAAATCCCGACTATTCTAAACTCACACTTTGGAATAGCCGGGGTTTTTATGTATTATTCGAGAATCATTGAACAAACTGTTCTTGAAACTGCTCGGACTTTCCCGGTGGTGCTGGTAACCGGGCCGAGGCAGGTGGGCAAGACCACCTTGCTACGCCACCTGGCCGAAGAAAGCGGAGAAACGGCCGAAGGTGCGCGGCGCTACGTCACGTTGGACGATCCGGATCTCCGGGAACTGGCCCGTCGAGATCCGGGACTTTTCCTTCAGCGCTTCGCTCCGCCGGTACTCATCGATGAAATCCAGTACGCGCCGGAGTTGCTGCCTTACATCAAGATGCGGGTGGACGAAGCGCGCCGGCCCGGAGAATTCTGGCTCACCGGTTCACAGGCCTTCCACCTGATGCGGGCGGTCAGCGAATCCTTGGCCGGGAGGGTGGGGATCATTCCCATGTTGGGTCTGTCTGCCGCGGAGCTTGCGGGCAGGCCTTCCGAACTCTTTCTGCCGGAAAATGGCTGGTTGGACCGCCGTGCCAGGGTTGCCGAACCGATGGGTGTGAGGGAACTTTTCACCCGCATCCATCGTGGCGCCATGCCCGCCCTGTACGTGGATCCCCCGCCGGACTGGAACCGCTTTTACTCTTCTTATACGGCCACCTATCTGGAACGGGACATCCGTGCTTTGGCCCAGGTGGCAGACGAGATGGCCTTCTTCAACTTTCTCTCCGTGGTCGCGGCCCGTACCGCCCGTCCCGTAGTCTACGAGGAACTGGCCCGGGATGCGGGCATCAGCGCGCCCACGGCCAAGAAATGGCTGTCTCTCCTGAAAACCTCCGGCATTGTGGCTCTGGTGCAGCCCTACAGCAGCAACCTGCTCAAACGGGTCACCAAAATGCCACTGCTCCACATGCTGGACACCGGTCTGGCCGCCTGGCTGCTGAGGTGGGAGACGCCCGAAGCTCTGGAACGCGGGGCCATGTCGGGCCAATTTTTCGAGAGCTACGTGTTTGCGGAGATCTGCAAGAGCTGGCTCAACGCGGGCCGGGAACCCCCAGTCTTTTACTACCGGGACAAGGACCGGCGGGAGATAGACCTGCTCCTCCTGCACAACGGCAGGCTCATGCCGGTGGAAATAAAAAAAACGGCCACGCCGGGCCGGGGGGCCTTGAGGCATTTCTCGGTTCTGGCTCCATTGGAAGGCCAGGATGCCGGACCCGCCACGCCCAAAATCGGTTCTGGTGCCCTGGTATGCATGGCGGAACGTTCCTTGCCGCTGGATGCCCGCAACAGCATCGTGCCCGTCTGGATGATTTAAAGAAGGCCGATGTTGGCCGTCTTTCCTTCTACAGGAATCTCCCGGTCACGCTTTCTGGATTTGCCGCTATCTCTTCCGGCCTGCCGCAGGCGACAATCCTGCCGCCTTCCTCGCCGCCGCCCGGCCCCATGTCGATCAGGTAATCGGCATGGCGGATCACGTCCAGATCATGCTCGATGACGACGAGCGTCGCGCCGTGGCCCATCAGCGAGGCAAACACGTCGAGCAGCGTTTGCACATCCAGCGGATGCAGGCCGATGGTCGGTTCGTCAAAGACGAAGACGGAACCGGACTGTGCCCGGCCCATTTCGCAGGCCAGCTTCAATCGCTGCGCCTCGCCGCCGGAGAGCCGTGGCGTTTCTTCACCCAGCGTCAGGTAGTCCAGTCCCAGATCCCGCAGGACTTGCAGGCGTCCGGCGACGACCTTCAAACCGCGGCAAAACTCCAGCGCCGTTTTCACGTCCTTCTCCATCAGTTCCGGAAGGGACAGCCGCACGCTGTCGCCGTTTTCGTAGCGTATGCCGTAGGCCGCCTTCGCGTAGCGCGAGCCGCGGCATTCCGGGCAGGGCACGTCCACATCCGGCAGAAACTGCACGTCGAGGCTGATGACGCCGGTACCGTCGCAAACCGGGCAGCGCAAATTCCCCGTGTTGTAGGAAAAGTCCCCGGCGTGGAGACCGCCCGCCTTGGCGTTTGCCGTGCGTGCGTAGATCTTCCGCAGCTCGTCGTGCACGTTGGCATAGGTCGCCACTGTTGAACGCACATTAATGCCGATGGGGCTGGCGTCAATCAACTTGACCTGTTCGATGCCTTCCGCCGTGATGCGGCGCACGTGCGCCGGGAGCTTTTTCCCGGCGGTCAGGGCCTCCAGCCCGGGGACGAGGCTTTCCAGTACCATCGTTGTCTTGCCGGAACCGGAAACGCCGGTAACAACCGTGAGCCGTCCCTTGGGGATGTCGAGGACAAGTGGCTTGACCGTATGCAGCGCCGCAGTCTCAAGGTGGATAGTTCCCTGCGCAAACAGTTCCTTCCTCTCGGGGGCTTGCAGAGCCATCAACGTCGTAGCCCTCCCTCCGCTTGCGGGGGGAGGGACAGGGTGGGGAGGTGCTTTTTTCCTCCGTATCAGAAAAGGCCCGATTCGGGAGGACTGATTGCGGGAGATCTCTTCCACCGTGCCTTCGGCGATGACGAGCCCGCCATCCGCTCCGGCGCCGGGACCCAGCTCGATGATCCAGTCCGCCTCCTTCAGGATCTGCGTGTCGTGATCAACCAGCAGCACGGAGTTGCCGTCCGCCACCAGATCGTGCATGATGTCGTTCAGGCCCGCGATATTGGCCGGATGCAGCCCGATGGAGGGCTCGTCCAGCACGTAGAGCACGCCGGTGGTACGGTTGCGCACCGCGCGGGCCAGCTGCATCCTCTGGCGTTCGCCGGTGGAAAGCGTGGATGAGGCGCGGTCGAGTGTCAGGTAGGAGAGTCCCAAATCCATCAGGCGTTTTGCGGACGTGCGGAAGGATTCGCAGATGCTTTCCGCCATCGGGCGTATCTCCTGCGGAAGGGAAGCGGGCAGGGCCTCCACCCAGAGCGCAAGCTGCGAGAGCGTCATGGCGCAGGCCGCATCCAGCCCGATACCCTGCAGCTTCGGGGCGCGCGCGTTTTCCGACAGCCGCGTTCCGACGCAGTCAGGACAAACGTCCTCCTTCAGGAACTTTTCGACGCGCTTCATGCCCTTTTCGTCCCTGACCTTTGCCAGCGCGTTTTCGACAGTGTAGGTGGCGTTGAAGTAGGTGAAGTCCATTTCTCCCGCCACGTTGGAATTTTTGGCCTTGTAGAGGATGTGCTTCTTTTCCGCCGGGCCGTTGTAGACGATATCCTTCTCCTGCGGTGTCAGATCGCGGAAAGGCACGTCGGTGCGCACGCCCATCGCCCGGCAGACGTCGGTCATCAATGACCACATCAGGCTGTTCCATGGCGCGACCGCGCCTTCGTCGATGGAGAGCGACTCGTCCGGGACCAGCGTTTCCCGATCCACGCTGCGTACTGTTCCGGTGCCGCCGCATTTCGCGCAGGCACCCTGGCTGTTGAAGGCCAGTTCCTCTGCGGAAGGCGCGTAGAAACGCGTGCCGCATTCCGGGCAGGAGAGCTCCTTTTCCGCCGCAATCGCAAGCGTGGGTTCCAGGTAATGCCCGTTGGGGCAGCGGTGCTGTGCCAGCCGGGAAAACATGAGCCGAAGGCTGTTGAGCAACTCCGTTCCGGTGCCGAAGGTGGATCGGATTCCCGGCACACCGGGACGCTGGTGCAGCGCCAGAGCTGCCGGGACGTACAGCACCTCGTCCACCTGGGCCTTTGCGGCCTGTGTCATCCGCCTGCGGGTGTAGGTGGAAAGCGCCTCCAGATAGCGCCGTGACCCTTCCGCGTAGAGCACGCCCAAAGCCAGCGACGATTTCCCGGAACCGGAAACGCCCGCAATGCCGACAATCCGGTTCAGCGGCACATCGACATCGATGTTTTTCAGGTTGTGCACGCGCGCGCCGCGGACCTGTATTGCCCGTGGGGATTCTCCTGGATGGTGCATGGCTGTTTTTCCTTTCTCCAATGGGCGTATCATTCGCCTCAAAACGGTCAGGCAGTTTTCATTGCAGGGCGCATTGTAGTTTATTTCCAAACGGAAGGGACGGAAAGCTTTGTCGCAGTTTTTCTCCGGACAAAACCGGCGCTTCTGCAAGGTTGTTCGCATTGCTTTTTGCCGCCCGAACAGGATAAAATATTTCTGGAAAATATGAACCTGTGACGCTTTTGTCACGTTTCTGACCGCCATCGTTTCCCTTCAGGAAAAATTCCTATGACAACAGCATTGCCCAAACCGGAGCTTTTGGCACCGGCCGGAAATCTGGAAGCTTTTTTCGCCGCGCTGGAAAACGGAGCCGACGCTGTCTACTGCGGGGCGCGGAACTTTTCGGCGAGGGCCAAGGCGAAAAATTTCACCGTCGCCGAACTGGAACGGATGACCGCCTGTGCGCATGCGCGCGGAGCGCGGCTGCATGTGACGGTCAACTGTCTGGTCAAGGAACGCGAGCTGCCCGAACTGGCGGAGCTGCTCGCCGATCTGGAGCTGATGGGCGTGGATGCCGTCATCGTGCAGGACATGGCGGTGTGGCGTTTGGCGCATCGTTTCTGTCCCGGTCTGAAACTGCACGCCTCGACCCAGCTGACCATCCACAACAGCGCCGGGGGGCGGATGCTGGAACGGCTGGGGTTCAGCCGGGCCGTGCTGGCGCGTGAACTGACCCTGGAGGAAATTGCCGCCATCCGTGCCCAGACCACACTGGAACTGGAACATTTCGTTCATGGCGCGCTCTGCCTCTCGTTCGCCGGGCAGTGCTACTTTTCCTCCTATCTTGGCGGCAAGAGCGGCAACCGCGGCCGCTGCGCCCAGCCCTGCCGCCGCCTCTACCGCGCACAGGGCAAGGAGGGCTACTACTTTTCCACCCGGGATCTCTGCGCCGTTGATCTGCTGCCGGAACTGGCACGCGCGGGGGTGTGCAGCTTCAAGATCGAGGGGCGGATGAAAAGCGCCGAATATGTCGCCACCGTGGTGAGCGCCTACCGCCGGGCGCTGGATGCGCCGGAAGACGCGCGTGCGGAGGCCGAACGCGAGGCGCGCCGGATGCTGAAAAGTTCCTTTGGGCGCAATCCGACCCACGGTTTTTTGACTGGCGTTGAAAACGAGGACATTTCCAATTCGGCTGTTACCGGCGCCACCGGTTTGTGGCTGGGCCGGGTGGGCGCGGTTGCCGGCGGCGACATCCGTTTCGTCAGCCGGGAGCCGCTCTTTGTGGGCGATCGGCTGAGGATCCAGCCCAAAAGCGATCGCAGTGGCCAGTCCTTCACCATCAGAACCCTGCGCCTGGGGAGAAATGAGGTCAGGCACAGCGCCGCCAACGCGAACGTAACGGTCCCCACGCCTTTCAAGGGACAGTTTCGCGTGGGCGATTCGGTTTTTAAGGTCTCCTCGGAACAGGCCTTTACCATGAGCGAGGCCAAGGGACGCCGCCGTCTGGAAGCGTTTGCGGGTGATGCGCCGCCGCAGCTGACGGTCCGTGCGGAGCTTGGCGGCGACATCTTGCATCTGGAGGGGCATGTTCTGGGGATGTCCTTTGCACGGGAATATCCGGTGAGCTGCTATCCGGCGCAAAAAAATCCGCTCAATGCCCGGACGCTTGCGGGACTTTTCGGGCATCTGGGCTCCGAGGGCTGGCCGGAGGCGGACTTTGTCTGCGGCGATTTGCCGCCGGTGGTGATTCCGCCCAGCCGTCTGAAGGAGATCCGGCGCGATTTCTCCGAAAATTTCCAGCGTTTCTGGAGGAAGAAACGCGCGGAAAAACGGAAAGAGACTGTGGGGCGGATGATGAACGCGCTGCTTGAGGCGCATCATCCCGAAAGACGTTCATCCGCCGAGATCGCGGTGGCCATCGGCCATGCCCGGGATCTGCATATTCTTGACGACCCGAAGGTGGACAGCGTCATTGTGCCTCTGACCGGGGAAAATGTGCAGGAGCGCCTGCACAGGGTGCGGGACCGCAAGGACCGGGTGATTTGGGAGGTGCCGCTGGTGCTGTTTGATGCGCAGTGGGCCGCCTGCCGGCAGATGGTTGCCAGCCTGGTTGAAGCTGGTTTTCGTTGCTTCATGCTGAACAACCTTGGACATGTCCCTCTGTTTGAAGATGTGCCTTCGGCACGGCTGTTTGCCGGCTGGCGGCTCTTTTCCCTCAACAGTCAGGCCGTGCTTTCCTGGAAGGAACTGGGGGTGGAGGGTGCGACGCTGGCTCTGGAAGACGATCGGGCCAATATCTTCGACGTGCTGGCGCATTCGACGGATGTGGCGCTTTCCGTGACGCTCTACGCCAGCGTGCCGCTGCTTGTTA
>JAFPZV010000236.1 GCA_017417085.1 Deltaproteobacteria bacterium
CGAAAAGGGCAAGAATAAAGGCGCCTCCGAAAAAGGCAGCAGCAAAGAGCGCTGTGAAGGCAAACAGCGTCTGAATAATCTGTGTGGAGACGATGCCACCGTTCATGCGCACGGGGAGCACAGCCCGGGGATGGAGTATCTTTTGCAACTCGTTTCGCGCCACACGGAAGATAATGGCCCAGCGCACGCACTTGAAACCGCTGCTGGTACTTCCCGAACATGCGCCCGCGAACATGATGAAGAGCAGTACCGGCATGACGGCAAGCGGCCAGCAGGTATAGTCGCAGGTGGCGAGGCCGGTCGTGGTCTGCAGGGAAACGGTGATAAAAAGGGCGTCCCGCAAGGCCTGCTCCATGGAAAGGAACAGCGTGCCGATGTGGCTGAGACCGGCACTCCAGTCGATACGGACAGTAAAAAGCGCAAGAGAACAAATAACGGTGGCCACCGTCAATATAGTGAAATAGCAACGCAGTTCGGCATCGCGAAAGCTTTGAAGAATGCGGCCGCGAAAAATACTGTTGTAGATGAGGGTGTAGTTGATGCCCGCAACGCCCATGAAAAAGATAAAAGCGTATTCAATCGCGGGAGAATGGTAAACATCCCGCAGCAGATCGCTGTGGGTGCCGAATCCTCCGGTGGCTGCCGTCACAAGCGCATAGTTGAAAGCATCAAAAAGGTTCATGCCGCACAGCACAAGCGTGCACGCACAGAGAAGCGTAATAATCAGGTAAATGGCTCCGATCCACCTGGCGGTAGTGGAAATGCGCGGATGGACTTTCTCCTGCAGGGGACCGGTGGCTTCCACTGCGAAGAGTTTGACTTCCCCCATGCCAAAGGCTGGTAAAATGGCAATGGTGAAAAAGATGATGCCGATGCCGCCGATCCACTGCGACAGACTTCGCCAGACAAGGATGCCGCGGAGCTGGGCATCGCAGTTGTCGATGACGGTGGCGCCCGTGGAGGTGAAACCCGACATGGATTCAAAAAACGCGCTGGAGATATCGGGCAGGCTGCCGCTCAAAAGAAAGGGCAACATGCCGACAAGCGAGAAGACAAGCCAGGACAGGGTGACCGTCATGTAACAGTCTTTTCTTCCCATGCGGCCGCTCCAGTGACGGCCGGCCAGTTGACTCACGGCGCCGAAAATGATGGCGACGAGTGCAGACCAGACAAAGTACAGAAATTTTTCCTGGTAGAAAAGACCAACACCGGCGCAAAGGAACAGCATTCCTGCTTCGATGAAAAGAAGAATGCCCAAAATCCGTAAGATGAGTTTCCAGTTCATGTATGCGGGATTTTCATTTGAAGTATTTGTCGATTTTTTTGAGTGTGCCGCCAATACAGAACAGGACGACGCGATCACCTTCCTGCAACACGGTTTGGCCTCCGACAAGACAGCCCTTGCCGTTGCGCACCATCCCTCCGATATTGACACCGCGGGGAAGCCCTGTTTCCATCACGGGGTACCTGGTAACGAGGGAACCTTTTCTGACCACAAATTCG
>JAFPZV010000237.1 GCA_017417085.1 Deltaproteobacteria bacterium
GTCCCGCCCTCGGCAGCATGGCATATTCGGCCGTCACCCAACCACGCCCCTCGCCGCGCATGAAGGGCGGAACCGTTTCCTCGACCGAGGCATTGCACAGCACCACAGTATTGCCATAGCGCGTCAAGACCGAACCTTCGGCGTAACGGTTGAAACCCATTTCAAAACTGACGGCGCGCAGCGCATCCGGCAAGCGACCGTCCGCGCGTGTAAACTGTCCAGGTCTTTCCTGCAAGGTATCGTTCAACATTTCTTCCCCATTTTCTTATGTGAAAAGAGCCGCCCCATCAGTCAATGGTGCGGAAGAGCCGCCCCCAGCGCGGACGCTTGCGCTCCCTGTCCCAGGACCAGTACTTGATCCAGGCGCGGCCCTTGATGGCCCGGGCATCGACAAAGCCCCAGAAACGGCTGTCCAGCGAACGGTCGCGATTGTCGCCCATCACGAAGTACTGCCCTTCCGGTACGGTCACCGGTCCGAAGAAGTCGCGCGGCGAGCCTGCGGCAGGAAGCAGATCGGGTTCCTTGTGCACTTCCTGCGGGATCTTGACCGCCTCACCGTTGAGGTAGAGCTGCTTGGCACGCAGTTCCACCTTGTCACCCGGAAGCCCGACCACGCGCTTGATGAAATCACGCCGTTTGATCCAGGGTTTGCCGGCATCCTCCGGAAATTCGAAGACAATGATATCGCCGCGCTGCGGAGCGCGCAGTTTCAACAGCTCGCGATCCACCACCGGCATCCGGACACCGTAGATGAACTTGTTGACCATCAGATAGTCGCCCACCAGAAGCGTATCTTCCATGGAGCCGGAAGGAATGTTGAAGGCCTGCACCACATAGACCCGCACGCACATCGCCAATACAAAGGCAATAAGCAATGCCTCCAGCGTGTCAAACCAGCCATACTTTGCCCGGAAAGCCGCCGCATCGGGCGCAAAGGCACCGCCCGCAACCCGTTTGCGCAAAGCGCCTGTCAACAGCAGCAGCAGAAAATCGCCAAGCATGCCACTGGTCAGCAGGACCAGCAGCGCGCCCAGCGCCAGACGGGCAAGCGTTTGTTCCGGACCAAAGTTGAACAGATCCGCCGAGGCGAAATGGGTCAGCGCCCCGTGCACCGGCAAGGCGATCAAGGCCGTCCACCAAATCATATTCGGATTCCTGAGGGTATCCTTGCGCAAGGCAAACCAGGCACCGTACAAAAAGACCGCGGACAGCAGCACCAATATCGCCAGCAGTATCCATCCAAATTTGCCTGGTACCGTGTAGGCCGGAAACAGGATCCAGCTCATTCCCTGGAACAGGCAGAGCAACCCGAAACACCGGGTCTTCAGATGATCCCCCGCACTGCCCTGCCGCAGACGGACGGCAGGGGAAAGCGTTCCGGAACCCGTCTCCGGTTTTGCCGCAGATGCCTCTTTCCCTGCCATATCGTTCATCGCCGCGGCATTTTCTTCCGCCCTGCGGGCCTGGGCGCGATTTCTCTTTTCCCGGTTCTTGCTGATCTTCTTGACCATGATGTCCGTTCTTCTTTCATTCCAATTCGTTTTTGTTCAAAATTTCGTTCTTTAGGCAAGCGCCTTTCCCGAACCGGCAGCGCCCTACTCTTCCGAAATTTTCAATACGGCCAGGAAGGCTTCCTGCGGGATCTCCACCTTGCCGATCTGCTTCATGCGCTTCGTCCCTTCCTTCTGCTTCTCCAGCAGTTTGCGCTTACGGGAAATATCGCCGCCGTAACACTTGGCCGTCACATCCTTGCGCACCGCCTTGACGTTGACCCGCGCCACGATCTTGCCGCCGATCGCCGCCTGAATGGCCACCTCGTACTGCTGGCGGGGAATGAACTCCTTCATCTTGACGATCAGATCCCGGCCGCGCCGTTCCGCCGTATCGCGGTGCACCACCAGCGACAGCGCATCCACCGGATCGCCGTTGATGAGGATGTTGAGACGCACCAGGCGTCCGGGACGGTACTCCAAAAACTCGTAGTCCAACGAGGCGTAGCCCCGCGAAATGGATTTCAGGCGATCGTAGAAGTCGAGCACTATTTCGTTCAGTGGCAACTCGTAAACGACGATCACCCGATCGGCGGTCAGATAGCGGATCTCACGCTGAACGCCGCGCTTTTCCTCGCACAGGGCCAGCACCGGGCCAACAAATTCGTGCGGCAGATGAATGGAAGCCAGAATGAAGGGCTCATCCACGCCCGTCAGCACCGACTCGTCGGGCATCTTGATGGCGCTGTCCACCCGCACGACCTTGCCGTCCGAGGTATGCGCGAAGTAGACGACGGTCGGCGCGGTGGTGATAAGGTTGACGTTGAACTCGCGCTCCAGCCGCTCCTGAATGATCTCCATGTGCAAAAGGCCCAGGAAACCGCAGCGGAAACCGAAGCCCAGCGCCACCGAGGTTTCCGGTTCAAAGGAAAAGGAGGAATCGTTGAGCTGCAGCTTCTCCATGGCGTCGCGCAGCGCGTCGTAGCCGGCCGGATCGACCGGATAGAGCCCGGAGAAGACCATCGGCTTGACCTCCATGAAGCCCGGCAGGGGCTGGGCGGTCGGCCGGTGAACATGGGTGATGGTTTCTCCGACCCGGGCATCCTGCACCCCCTTGATACCGGAGATGAGAAAACCCACCTCGCCCGCCGACAGCGATTCGACTTCCACCGGATGCGGATCGAACACGCCGACCTTGAGCACTTCGCAGCTGCGGTTGCCGGACATGAGCAGGATCTTGTCGCCTCGCGCAAGCGTGCCGTCCATCACGCGGATCATCGTGATGACGCCCTGATAGGCATCGTACCAGGAATCAAAAATCAGCGCCTTGAGCGGCGCTTCCGGATCGCCGTGGGGCGGCGGAATGCGCTGCACCAGCGCCTCCAGAATATCACCGATGCCTATTCCCTCCTTGGCGCTGGCCTCAATGGCGTCCTGCGCGTCAATGCCGATAATCTCCTCTATCTCCTTGCGCACCAGTTCGGGATTGGCGCCCGGCAGATCGATCTTGTTCAGCACCGGAAAGATCTCCAGATTCTGATCGATGGCCAGGTAGACATTGGCAAGCGTCTGCGCCTCCACGCCCTGGGAGGCATCCACCACCAGCAGCGCACCCTCGCAGGCGTACAGCGATCGGCTCACCTCATAGGAAAAATCGACATGGCCCGGTGTATCGATAAGATTCAATATATACTGCTGGCCATCTTTCGCCTTGTAGGTGAGACGCACCGACTGCGCCTTGATGGTGATCCCCCGTTCACGCTCAAGCTCCATTTTATCCAGAAACTGGTCGGTGCGTTCGCGCTCTGTCAGGGCTCCCGTAGCTTCCATCAGGCGATCCGCCAGCGTTGATTTGCCGTGATCAATGTGGGCGATAATCGAAAAATTGCGGATAAAACGTTGATCCATGGAACTCCTTCACCGTTTTACTCATTTTGGGAATGTACAAGGGGAAAACGCCTGATTCGTCTTCCCCAAAAGGGAAAAACGGCAAATGCCGTTTTCAAACAAATGCTCTTTATAACGTAAAGCCCGGTTTCATCCAACCCGAAAAGCACGGTGAATTCTTTCGATCCTCTGGTGTTTCCAAAAGCCGTTTCCTCCGGCTTCCTTTTTGTAAAGATGTGCAAATCTTGATTACAGGACAGATGGGATCATATTAAAATTAAATTACTATGATCAGAAAGCGGATATCTTGTACAAAGAGCCCGTTCACCCCCATTTCAAAAGGAAAAAAACATGACGCGGACAAAAAAATACAAGTACACGGCCGTTTTTTTGCTGGCGGCACTGCTGATCAGCTGCACGGCCTATCACAGCCGGGAGATTTCCTTCAAACATCCCTCGTACTATTCCAACATGCAAACTCTCGCCGGCGCGCATATCGCGGCCCAGGCCCACGACCGTGATGCCAAGGATCTGTTCGGCTTCGATATCCGCGGCGCGGGGCTGTTTCCGGTTCAGATAATCATCGACAACACCGGCGATCAACAGTTTGAAGTGGTGCCCTCGCAGACCTTCCTCATTGATGATCAGGGAAACATGTGGAATCTGCTGCGCAGTGAAACCGCCTACAATCGTCTGGAACAAAGCGGTACCTTTGAAAAAATCGCCTCCGGCGGCGGCAAGGGCGCCATCCTGGGGGCGGCGGGCGGTGCGCTGGTGGGAGCCGCCATCGGCATTGTGTCCAGAACCAATGTTGCCGTTGCGGCAGGCCAGGGCGCGGCGATCGGCGGCGCGGGCGGAGCTGTCATCGGCGGAGTCCAGGGAGGCAGTGACCGATCGGTCGGCGAGGAGATTTCGCGCGATCTTGCCGCCCGGGAACTTAAAAACAAGGTCATAGCCCCGGGGGTTCTGACCCACGGTTTCCTCTTCTTCCCCGGAGAAGCGCCTTCAGCACGGACGCTGCGTTTGCAGATGACGGAAGTTGAATCCGGAAAAGTGCATACGCTCTTCTTCGACCTCGCCAGTCGTTAAAAAGGCTGCTTCGGCTGTAAAACGAATTGCCCTCAAAAAAACTGGCAGCGGCGTCAGATGGATACACAAAGCTGACGCCGCTGTCTTTTCCAACCCTTGCAAAAATGACGCTTGCCGTTGTAGTAAAATGCGCAAAACCGCCCGTTTTTAAAGGAGGCGCGCCATGAACGAAGGCCTTCAAATCCTGCCCATCGGGATACAGAATTTCGAGATGCTGCGGCGGGAGGATTTTCTTTATGTCGACAAGACTGGTCAGCTTCTGAAGCTGATTAAAAACGGCAGACGCTACTTTCTTTCGCGGCCGCGGCGCTTCGGCAAATCGCTCACCATCTCGACGCTCGACGCCATGTTAAGCGGCAAAGCGGAGCTTTTCAGGGGACTGGCTGCAGAAAACTGGGTGGCGCTACAGGCCCAAAATCCCGCGCCGGTGCTGCGGCTGGACATGAGCACAATGGAGACGGAGGCTCCTTCTTCGTTTGAAAATTCTCTTTGCGAGACTTTGGCACGCCGGGGCATGCAGGAGAATGTACGTTTTATCAGCAGGGCAGCCAGAGGCATGCTTGAGGATCTTTTGGGAGGATTGTACCGTACCCATGGCCCCGTCGTTGTGCTGATCGACGAGTATGACAAACCCATTCTTGACAACATCGGCAATATTGAAGCGGCCGACGCAATGCGCCAGGCGCTGCGCTCCTTTTACACGGTGCTGAAAGGCTGCGACGAGTATTTGCGTTTCGTTTTGCTGACCGGCATCTCGAAGTTCAGCAAGGTGGGCGTTTTTTCCGCCATGAACAACCTGAACGACATTTCCATGGATGAGCAGTATGGCGACATTGTGGGTTA
>JAFPZV010000238.1 GCA_017417085.1 Deltaproteobacteria bacterium
CAGACGGCCGCCAAATCGCCGAAATGGTGCGCCGCACCAACGCCTTGAAGCCAGATCTCATCGTAATTGTCGGCGATTTTGTCGATGGCACCGTGGCGCAGCGGGGCAACAACCTGCTGGCGCTTTCGGCTCTGAGCGCGCCCTATGGGGTTTTCGGGGTGCCCGGCAATCACGAGTACTACTCCGGCTATGCCGAATGGATGAAGCTTCTGCCCCAGTTGGGGGTACGCATGCTGGAAAACGGCCACGTACCGCTTTTTTCGGGGAAAATCGTTCTGGGAGGGGTCACCGATACGGTGGCCGCGCGCTTTGGACTTGAGACGCCGGATATTCAAAAGACCTTTGCCGGAACGTCTCCGGAGACGGTTAAAATCCTGCTTTCCCATCGTCCCGCCCTCGCGCCGGAAGCCGCGAAGCACGGGGTGAACCTGCAGCTGTCCGGGCATACCCACGGCGGGATGATCCGCGGAATGGATCTGCTGGTGGCGCGTTTCAACGGCGGTTTTGTCGCGGGGCGCTACCAGGTGGGTGCGCTGCAGCTCTACGTGAGCCGCGGCAGCGGCATCTGGAACGGTTTTCCGGTGCGTATCGGCGTACCGGCGGAGATCACGCTGCTGAGCCTGCACCGGAAAGCTTCCTGAACGTTTTTGCAGGTGCCAGTCTAAAATACTTTATGATTGTATGTGTTATATCTCTTTAACAATTTTTTTTGTCAGGAGGGTGTTTTATGCGTCTTATCGGTTTGTATACGCTGTCTTTTCTCATGCTTTTCGCCTTTACGGCCCAGGCCCATTTCGGGATGGTGATTCCCGACAGGGCTCTTGTCACCAGCCAGAAGGAAACCACGGTCAACCTGCAGCTGTCGTTTTCCCATCCGATGGAGCGGAATGGCATGACACTGGAAAAACCCGCCGCCTTCTACGTTGTGACGGATGGCGAAAAGCGGGATCTTCTTCCGGAGCTTAAACCCGTCAAAGTGTTTGGAAAAGCGGCCTGGAGCGTGGTTTTCAGCGCTTCCAAACCCGGCCTTCACCAGTTTGTGATGGAACCCAAACCTTACTGGGAACCGGCCGAGGATTGCTACATCATTCACTATACCAAGACTTTTGTCAGCGCCCTGGGCGGGGACGAAGGCTGGGATGAGCCAGTGGGCCTGAAGACGGAAATCGTCCCCTTGAGCCGCCCCTTTGGCAACTACGTGGGCAATCTGTTCCAGGGACGGGTGCTTCTGGACGGCAAACCCGTGCCCGGCGCGGAGGTGGAGGTGGAGTTCTACAACCGGGATGGGCACTATGAGGCTCCGGCGGATGTGTTCGTCACCCAGGTGGTGAAGGCGGACGACAACGGCGTCTTCTCCTATGCCGTGCCTTTTGAGGGATGGTGGGGCTTTGCAGCGCTGAACACCGCGTCCGAGAAGATGGTCCACGATGGCGCGCCCAAAGATGTAGAGCTGGGCGCGGTGCTCTGGGCGCAGTTCGTAAACCCGGTTCGGAAGTAGAATCATGCATATAGCCGAAGGAGTTCTTTCCGCTCCGGTTCTGGTTGCCGGCGGCGCACTGGCTCTGGGCGGCTGCGCCGTGGGTTTGCGCAAACTGGATGAAAACCGGCTCATGCCCACGGCGCTTCTGGCCGCCGTCTTTTTTACCGGATCGCTTGTGCATGTGCCGGTCGGCCCGGCCACCAGCGCGCATCTGCTGCTCAATGGCCTTGCGGGGCTTTTCCTGGGTTGGGCCGTCTTTCCGGCCCTGGCCGTGGCCCTGCTGCTGCAGGCCATTCTCTTTCAGTTCGGCGGCCTGACCACGCTGGGCATCAACACCTGGAACATGGCGATGCCCGCGGTCGTGGCGGGGCTTCTGGCCCGGCCCTGGCTGTGCCGCGCGGGCTGTTCCCGCGCGCTTGCCGCCTTTTGCTGCGGAGCGGGCAGTGTGTTGGGCGCGGCTGTGTGTACCGCCGCAAGCCTCGCCTTTACGGATGAGGGTTTTGCTGCGGCAGCCAAACTGCTGCTGCTGGCCCATATTCCGATCGCGGTGGTGGAAGGGCTGGTAACGGTCTCGGCGGTGGCCTTTGTGGCCAGGGTGAGGCCGGAAATGCTGGATTTTTCACCTGAGCCAAGTCTGCGGGATCGTTGAGGATATTGGCCCCCTCTTTGGGGGGCTCCCGCGGAGCGGGTGGGGGAGTTGAATGACGGTATTGGGGTGAGAGGAAGGAGGTCGGATCGTGAGGCATTTTTTCGTTGGGCTGCTTTTCTGCCTGATGCTCCTGATGACGGCTTCGCCCGTTTCGGCTCACCGGGTGCATCTCTATGCCTTCGTGGAGGGGGGAGAAATTGTGGCGGACTGCCGTTTCAGCAAGAAGAGCCCGGCGCAAAACGCCAGGGTTGAGGTGCTGGATGCGGCAAGCGGGAAAGTGCTGGTGAGCGGTCAAAGCGATGCCCGGGGCGCGGCGCGGCTTGCCATCCCGCCGGAACTTGCGGCCCATCCGGACGACGTGCTGGTGGTACTCAATGCGGGGGAAGGGCACCGGGCCGAGTGGCGCCTCGACGCGACCGATCTGCGTCGGGGCCTTGCCGGAGCACCATCCGCCGTTTCGTCGTCCGTCCGGCCCGGACAGACCGAAGCAGCCGGACAGGGTGCCGGAATGGCCGTTCAATCCTCCGGAACGTCGCGGTGCATCAGTCCCGAGGAACTGGAGGCCCGCCTGCGGGAAGAGCGGGCCCGGTTTGAGGCCGAGCGGAATGCCGAAGGCCCCGGCCTGACCGAAATCGTTGGCGGCATCGGCTGGATCATAGGCATCTTTTCAGTCCTGTTCGCCCTGAACAATCGCCGCCGCAAGCGGAGCTGAAAGCCGTGTTTGCCGAATCGTTTGCCGAACCTTTCGCCCGGGGCCATACCTGGGTGCATCGTTTGGACGCCCGCCTGCGGGTGGCTGCGGCCTTTGGCTTTTCCGTCCTCATTGCGGTTTGCGGGCATCCGC
>JAFPZV010000239.1 GCA_017417085.1 Deltaproteobacteria bacterium
CAGGGGAAGATAATTCGTCCTTTGCTGACCTTTTCCCGCGCACAAATTCTTGAATATCTTGAACAACGGCGAATTGACTTTGTAAAAGATGCAAGTAACGAGGATTGCCGTTTTACCCGCAATCGTTTGCGTCACCAGGTTGTTCCGTTGCTTCGGGAACTCAATCCGAGGATTGAAGAACAGTTGGGACGCATGGCTGCGCTCTTTGCCGAAGAAGAGGAATACTGGCGGGGGGTGACAGACGGGCTTGTTCCGCAGATCGGCCAACGACTTGAGGAAGGCTGGCTTCTTGCTCTCGACCTGATCCGGGGTTTGGAACCTGCGGTGCGCAGGAGATTGTTGCGCCGGTTTCTGGAAGAGCTGCGGGCAACGCCCCTGGGACTTTCCTGGAAACAGTTTGAAATGCTGGAGCAGCTTCTTGTCTCTGAAAATCCCCATGCGCAGGCAAATCTTGGAGATTGCTGGGCGGGCCGTGACTATGGGCGGTTGTGGTTACTGAAAAAGGCGCTGCCAGCGTTTGAACCGTTTGCGTTGACTTTGACGGTTCCTGGCCGGGTGGCGATTGCAGGGGTAGGCGAGTTGGAAGCACAGGTGCGCCGCTATTCGGATAAACGCAATGACCGGATAGTGGAGTTCGATGCCGATGCGGCAGGGGATGTACTTGGGGTGCGTTCTTTTGAAGATGGAGACAGATTTCATCCTTTTGGAATGGGGGGTGCAAAGAAACTGAAAGATTTTTTCGTGGATGCCGGTATTTCATTTTGGCTTCGCCGGAAAATCCCATTGCTGACAGTTTGTGGAACCATTGTATGGGTTGCGGGTGTTCGGCGCGGCGCCCAGTTTCCGGTGCGCTCCGACAGCCGGAGAATTTTGCAGGTGACTTTTCGACCGTTTGAGGAGTTTTCATCCTTTTTGTATGGCGGAGCATGCCCCTTTGAAGAAAAGACGGCATTCTGAAGTGTTTTTTGCCGTTCATCTTGTGATAAGTTTTGCATTTATGCTAATTTTTTACTATTGCATTACATGAGTTTGTGGCGGTTGGAGCAGATATTTTGTACACTTTACAAGTGCTTTTCGTGGATTGTTTTTGCTGACAGTAATCGGCGCCCGGGAAAACGCAATCGCGAGGCGGGTGCCAGTTTTATCCTGTTTTCTTTTTGAGGTGTACGAGGTGAATCAAGTCTACAAAAATCTGGCTTTGTGGCTGGTTATTTCTCTGGTTATGATTTTGCTCTTTAACATGATGTCGCAAAAGGCGCCGGAACCACAGCAGATAACCTATTCCAATTTTCTTGCGGCTCTGGAAGAAGGGCAAGTTCAGGAAGTGACCATTCAGGGCCCGGATATCCAGGGTAAACTTAAAGATAATACAGCATTTAAAACTTTTACCCCCAACGATCCCAATTTAATTCGGGATCTGCGTTCCCGGGGGGTGGCAATGGAGGCCAAACCCGAGGAGGATCGCAATTTTTGGCCCATGATGCTGGCCTCGTGCGGACCAATAGTGCTTCTTGTGATTTTCTGGATTTTTATCATGCGTCAGATGCAGGTGGGGGGCGGCAAGGCCATGAGTTTTGGCAAGAGTCGTGCCCGGCTCTCCGACGCGCAGCAGCAGGTGACCTTCAAGGACGTTGCCGGCGTTGACGAGGCCAAGGAGGAACTGGAGGAGATTGTTTCCTTTTTGAAGGATCCCAAGAAATTTTCCCGACTGGGCGGGAAAATCCCCAAGGGGGTACTGCTGGTGGGTCCGCCGGGTACTGGCAAGACGCTCCTGGGACGGGCAGTTGCCGGTGAAGCTGGAGTGCCGTTTTTCTCCATTTCAGGTTCCGATTTTGTGGAGATGTTTGTTGGCGTCGGCGCCAGCCGGGTGCGTGATCTGTTTGCCCATGGGAAGAAAAATGCGCCGTGCATTATTTTTATCGACGAGATCGATGCGGTTGGGCGACATCGTGGCGCAGGATTGGGTGGTGGTCATGACGAACGTGAGCAGACTCTCAACCAGTTGCTGGTAGAGATGGACGGATTCGAATCGAATGAGGGAGTCATTCTGATAGCTGCCACCAACCGGCCGGATGTGCTGGACCCGGCTCTGCTGCGGCCAGGGCGCTTTGATCGGCAGGTCATTGTGCCGCGGCCCGATGTCCGGGGACGGGAGCTGATCCTCAAGGTACATTCCAGCAAGATACCTTTGGCTGCAGATGTGGATTTGGAGGTGCTTGCCAAGGGAACTCCGGGACTTTCCGGGGCGGATCTGGCGAATTTGGTGAATGAGGCTGCATTGCTGGCCGCGCGTTCCAACAAGGATGCGGTGAACAGGGAAGATTTTGAACAGGCCCGGGATAAGGTACTGATGGGCTCCGAACGGCGGTCGATGGTGATCACGGAAAAGGAGAAGCGGAGCACGGCAATTCATGAGGCCGGTCATGCGCTGGTCGCCTTGCTGATTCCTGGGACGGATCCGGTGCACAAGGTTTCCATTATCCCTCGGGGGCGTGCTTTGGGCGTGACCATGTATCTGCCGCACGAAGACAAGCATAGCGAAGACAAGGAAAGTCTGGAAGCGCGGATCTGCATTCTGATGAGTGGCAAGGTGGCGGAAGAGATCGTCTTGGGCAGCATTACCAGCGGCGCGGCCAACGATATTGAACGGGCTACTTCCCTTGCCCGTCATATGGTGTGTGAATGGGGCATGAGTGAGCGGCTGGGCCCCTTGTCCTTTAATGACGAGTCCGGAGAGATCTTTTTGGGACGCGATCTGGGGCATACCAAGAATTACAGCGAGCAGACCGCCATGGCCATTGACGAAGAGATCAGGGCGATTGTAATCCGCAACTATAGCCGGGCCCAGCAGCTCATTCAAAGTCATCGGGACAAGCTGGATGCTGTTGCCGCGCTGCTTTTGGAACGCGAAACCGTGGAAGGAGACGAAATCCGTCGTTTGGTTTTTGGGGACGAGGCAGTCAAGACTGAAGAAGAGGAAGAAAATTTCAAGGTCGATACGGCAACGGATGATGCTTCTTCCCCGTCCGAGGAGACCGTTTCCAATACTGAACCCTCTGCGCCGTCTTTGCCCCCCGAGACGCCCCTGGCATGATTCGTCCAGAGAATTCCTTTTTGGTGGGGAAGCACGCAAAGATCGATCTTGTGCGACCATGCGTCATGGGGATTCTCAATATAACTCCCGACTCCTTTTACGATGGAGGGCGCTATGTACGCCTGGAACAGGCGCTGGGACAGGCGAGGAAAATGATGGCGGAAGGCGCCGCCATCATTGATGTCGGAGGTGAAAGCAGTCGTCCCGGTGCGGAAGCAATTACAGCGGAAGAAGAACTCGAACGGGTTATCCCGGTTGTAGAGCATCTTCATGCGGAACTTCCCGTGCCCTTGTCGGTGGATACCTGGAAAAGCGTAGTGGCGCGTGAGGCGCTGGCCGTCGGCGTGGATTTTGTTAACGACGTGGGAGGATTGTGGCGGGATCCCGCCATGGTAAAGGTGGTTGCCGAAGCGGGGGCAGGGCTGGTCATTATGCATGCGCGAGGTACTCCTTGGGAAATGCAGCAACTTGCGGAGTATGGCGATGTTGTCGGGGAAGTGAGGGCCTTTCTGAAAAATAAAATGGATTTGGCCCTTTCTGCCGGCATTCCGCAGGAGCGGATAGCTCTTGATCCAGGTATCGGCTTTGCCAAAAATCCGCAGGACAATCTGGAGCTTCTTGGCCATCTCCGAGAGTTTCGGACTTTGCAGGCGCCTCTTCTGTTGGGGGTTTCCCGCAAAAGTTTTTTGGGCACGCTTCTGGGGCGTCCTCGTCCGGAGGAGTTATTGTCTGGTACATTGGCGACAATTGCGCTGGGGGTGGCAGCCGGAGTAAAAATTTTTCGGGTGCATGATGTACAGGCAGTGCGGGATGCTGTTGAAACGGCATGGGCTATTTGTCGTCATGGGTTTGCTCCTGAAAATGGAGGCGCGAAAGAATGAACGAATTTTGGGAGCTGTTCAAAAATTTTCGTTGGCTTGATGGCGTTGATATTCTGTGTGTTGCATTTCTCGTCTA
>JAFPZV010000240.1 GCA_017417085.1 Deltaproteobacteria bacterium
CTTCTCAATGGAAACAAGCACTTCCTGCCCGACTTCCAACACATCCTGCGGATGTTTGACTGGCTTGCCGTTTCCCAGGCGCGACAGTTTGGAAACATGGATCAGGCCGTCAATGCCCTCGCCCAGGGCAACAAAGGCTCCAAACGGCGTGAGCCGCACCACTTTGCCCGCGTAGCGGCCGCCCTCGCGGAAGTTGAGATCCACCATGCTCCAGGGATCGGCCAGCGTATCGCGAATGCTGAACGAGAAACGATTTTTCTCCCAGTCGCAGTTCTTGATTGCCACTTCCACTTCCTGCCCGACCTGCAGAACAGAATTGATGTCTTCCACCCGACCGTAGGTAATTTCCGAAATGGGTACCAAACCTTCGATTCCGCCAATATCCACAAAGGCCCCAAAGTCGCGGATATTCGTTACCACGCCCTTGACCGTCTGGCCAACCGCAAGCGTCTCCTTGAGCTCTTCACGTTTGCGACGCTGTTCCTCCTCGGCCAGCACCCGGTGGGAAACCACGACATTGCGTCCCCGTTCGCCGAACTGGGTAATCTTGAAGGAGAAGGATTGTCCCAGGACTTCTTCGGGAGTGACCTGCCGCCGGATGCCCAGCTGGGAAAAGGGACAGAAGGCGCGCACGTTGCCAGGCAAACGCACTTCGTAGCCGCCCTTGATCTCTTTTTCGATCTTTCCTTCCACCGGAATGCCGCTGCGCCAGGCTTCTTCCATCTGCAGGGCACCTGCCGCGCCGCCCAGCTTCGAGGTAAAGCGCATCTCTCCGCCGGAGGAGGAAAGGAAGTAGACCTGCACGGTGTCGCCCACCGCCACCGTCATCTCGCCTTCCTCATTTTGCAATTCATGGATATCCAGGATCCCTTCGCCCTTTTGTCCGGTATCCAGAAAAGCCCACTCGTTGTTGAACTGCAGAATCTTCGCCGAGACTTTCTGCCCGGGCGTCAGACGCACCGCGCGTTTTTTCAGGCTCTCCTCCAGCAGGGCGGCAAAACTTTCCTCCGTCTCCTGACCGTCCTCTTCTCCATCCATAAAAACCTTGTCCTCGTCCATACTTTTTTCGCCTCATCACAAGAGTTCCCAACGGCGCTTCTCACCGCGGTCTTCTCCCCTCTTTCGGGGAAAAGGAAAAACAGAGTATTTCATCCGCCGCGCGGTTTTTCAATCGCTTTCTCCCAAAAGATGCCGTCTTGTCATCTCCGCCAGATCGATCCGGCGCAGGGGCAAATGCCGAAGCGCCATGACTTCGCGGACTTCACCGGCGATGCGCCGTACCGCCATCACGACATCTTCCACATCCGAAAGCGCGCCATGCGCTTCACGAAACCTCAGCACCTCGCCGGTGACTCGCCGCAACAGATCCTCCTCATCCAAAGGATAGACCAGATCCGGCTCTTCTTCTTCGCCAACCTTCTCCGCCTCAAGCTGTTTCGGCTCTTTTTGTTCCTCTCCCATCATGCTTCCACTCCCCGCAACCGCACGTCCGGCACATGGCGCCGCGCCCGTTCAGCCAGATGCAACATGGTTTCCCGGCTGTAGGGTTCCTTGAGCCGCAAGGCCTCTTCCATCGCGTGTTCCGCGGCAAATTGCTGCAAAAACCAGCAGGAAGCGCCTTCTATCAGCTTGCCGATACTCTTGATTTCACGTTCCGTCACAAGGCCGGGCACGCAGGTGGTGCGCAATTCACGAGCCGTTTCCGGAAGTTCAAGCACCAGGCGAATGCTTTCACGCAGCTTCGAGGCATCTTCCGGCCTGCCGCCCAGCTCGGTGTAGCGCTCGGGAGCGGTCTTGACATCGAGAGCCACCGAATCGATCAGTCCTTCCTCAAGCAACATTTTCAGGACTTCGGGACGCAGGCCGTTGGTATCCAGCTTGATGTGCAGCGGCAAAGCACGCAACTTGCGCAAAAAAGCGGGCAGCTCCGGTGCAATCGTCGGCTCTCCTCCGGACATTACCACCGCATCCACAAAAGGAATGCGTTCCCGCAAAGTGGCCAGCAGATCATCCTCCGAAAAAGGGGCAAGCTGCTCCGGATGTGACACCAGCGCCGCGTTATGACAAAAGGGGCACCTCAGATTGCAGCCGCCCCAGAAAACAATGGAACTGATGTGCCCCGGGCAGTCAAGCAGACTGGTTCCCTGAAATCCCCGTATCGGCATCCTGATTTCCCTTCACGCCGCAAACATTCGGAACATACTCTTTGCGTTCGGCAAACTCTTCCTTCTTTCCTTTGTTCCACTGCTGAACCGGACGGAAAAATCCGACCACACGGGAATAGACCTCGGTTTTTTCACTGCATTTTTCTTGGCTCATGTTTGTTGCTCCTTCTTTTTCGGAAAGTTGATATCCGTTGGGAAGCGGCATGAAGCATGAAGTTCAGGCCGCCCCGAAAAAATCTTCTAGCCGTTGACCGCCTGGGATTCACGCCCATAGGGACATTCGAAATGGGCACCGGGGATATAGCCATGCACCGGGCAAATGGTGAAAGTCGGGCTGAGCGTGAAGTAGGGCAGCCGGAACTGTTCCGCGATACGCCGCACCAGAATCTGGGCGGTGCGCCAGTCTTCCAGCCGTTCCCCCAGGAAGCCATGGAAGACGGTGCCGCCGGTGTAGAGCGTTTGCAGATCGTCCTGGTGGGAGAGCGCCTCCCAGAGATCGTCGGTACAGCCCACCGGCAGATGGGTCGAGTTGGTGTAGTAGGGTTCGTTATGCCCTGCGGTGATGATATCGGGATAGAGCTGTTTGTCCTTGCGGGCCAGCCGGTAACTGGTGCCCTCTCCCGGCGTCGCTTCCAGATTGAACAGATGCCCTGTTTCTATCTGGAAGGTTTTGAGCTGTTCGCGCATGAAAGTTAAAGTCTCTATGGCAAAGGCCTTGCCTTCTGGAGCATCGATACCCATCCCCAGCAGATTGCGGCATGCCTCGTTCATGCCGATAATACCAATGGTCGAAAAGTGGTTGTCCCAGTAGCGACCAAAACGCTCATGAATGCCGGACAGATAGAAACGGCTGAAGGGGTAAAGTCCTTCGTCGGTGAAACGCTCCAGCTGCTTGCGCTTGATGACCAGCGATTCCTGGGCCAGCCGCATCAGATCGGTGATGCGCTCAAAGAATTCCGC
>JAFPZV010000241.1 GCA_017417085.1 Deltaproteobacteria bacterium
GGTCAGGGAAGCGCCCCACAGAGGGGACGCGCCCAGCGCCATCAGCAGCAATGCAATCACGGTTTTCTTCACAATCAGTTCTCCCTCAGCGCCCGATCGAAGTTTTGCAGCATGGGTTCCAACGCGTAATCAAGCACGGTACGCGGATTTGTGCGAATGAATACTGCAACCGGCATGCCGGCAGTCAAATAGAGATTGTTGGCCTCCAACTCCTCTTTGTTTATTTCCACATGCACCACATAGGTAGGCTGCTCGCCGTAGGGGGTTCTCTGCATAATGCGGTCCGCGGAGACATAGGTCACTTTACCGGCGATCTTGGGAACGCTGCGCTTCTGAAAAGCCAACAGCTGGACATCCGCATCCTGTCCCTTGTGCACATGCGTAATGTCACGCACCATGATATTGCATTCTACAATCAACGGGTTGTCCTTGGGAACAATATCCATCAGTGGTTGTCCCGCACCGGCCACACCTCCCACCGAATGGACCTGCAGGGCGACCACTTCACCGCCAACCGGTGCCACTACAGTCAGACGTTCAAGCGCATCCCGCAAGGGCAAAAGCTGCTGCTGCAGATCGAAGATCCGCTGCTGCACCTCCGCTATCCGGGTAGCGGCGCGCTGTTGATATTCGTTTCCCAGCGCGGCAATTCGCAAACCGTACTCCGCCATCTTTTCCCGCAATTCGGCCTGACTGCCCTGCATCTGGGCACGCTGGCCGCGCCGTTCGGCAAGGGCGCGTTTCAGCTCCAGGATCTTTGTCTTGTCGATGTACTGATCCTTGTAGAGCGCCATCTTGGCATTCAGTTCCTCCTGCAGGGCATCCGCCACCTGAAGCTCCGCCTTAAGACGATTCTCCAGGCTCAGATCCTGCTGTTTAAGCTGGCTTATCTGCTTTTTCAACAGATCGATCTGGTTGTCCAAAGCCTCCCGTCCCGCAGCAAAAACTTTCTGTTCGGCATCCAACAACTCGTTGAACTTGGCTTTCGGGATCGATTCGTCGTATTTGGGCCAGTTAACCTTGCGCGCCAACAGTTTTTCCGCAACCAGGCGGCTATCCTCAATCCGCAATGCGGCCAGTTGCAGGCCTATTTGATCGACAGAGGCCACCACCCGGGGATTGTCCAGAGAAACAAGAGGCTGCCCCGCTGCAACAATATCGCCGTTACGCACAAAGATTTCCCGGATAATGCCGCCTTCCAGATGCTGCACAGTTTTACGTTCGGTATCGACTTTCACCTCGCCGGAGGCTATCACCGCTCCGGAGATCTGCGCGAAGGTCACCCACAGCCCGCCGACGCCGAAAAACAGCAGCACAATAATCCAGCCGGTCCGAATGATACTGCGGCTATCGGAAAATTTGACATTAAGCCGTGGCGGCGGTGAATTCACATCCTGAATTCGTTCATAATCCTCGGACGTAATCCGATTGGGGTTGATTTTACCCAACAGTTTTTTCAGAGTTTCTTTCATAGTCACCTTCAATCTGACAACAAAAAGCAGCTTCCTTATATCGCCGCTGGACGTTTTGCCTGCGCTGCACCTTCCTGCTGCAGTTCCATAAGGCGCCGGAAAACCGCATCTCGGGGACCAAACACAACCATCTGCCCATTACGCAGCATGAGGATCTTGTCCACCCCGGACAAAAGACTCGGTTTGTGAGTGACCACTATTACCGTGACGCCCCGTTCTTTCAGTTGACTCCACGCCGCAAGCAGAGCACGTTCCCCCTCCTCATCCAGGTTGGAATTCGGTTCATCCAGAATCACCAATTTGGGATCCCCGTAGAGCGCCCGGGCCAAACCAATCCGCTGACGCTGTCCGCCCGACAAGACCACCCCTCCTTCATCAAGGCGGGTATCGTAACCAGCGGAGAAGTTGAGAATCAGTTCATGAACACCAGCCATCCGCGCAGCGGCTATTACCTTCTCCGAATCAACGGTCTGCAGACGGGCAATATTTTCCGCCACCGTTCCGGGAAACAGTTCCACGTCCTGGGCTAGATAGCCGATATAGGGGCCAAGCTTTTCCTGATCCCAGGCAAAGATATCTGCCCCATCCAACCGCACCTTGCCTGCCATTGCCGGCCAGATGCCAAGCAGCAGACGGCACAATGTCGACTTGCCTGCACCGGAGGGTCCAATGAGCCCCATGGATTCACCTGGCTGCAGGGAGAAATTGATGTCGCGCAGAATGGGAGTGTTTTGAATGGCGAAGCTGACATGCTCGGCGCTCAACTGCCCTTTGGGAACTGGCAGTTCCATATTTTCCTGTGGTTCTGGCTGACTGAACAATGCATCCAGCCGCTTCCAGGCGTTGTGGGCCTCAAGCATGTTTCTCCAGTGGGCGATACCAAGCTGCACCGGTGCCAAGGCCTTGCCCATAATAATGGAAGCGGCAATCATGCAGCCAGCCGTCGCCTTGCCGTTCAGCGTCAGCCAGGCGCCAACGCCATAGATAAACACCTGCATTGACTGCCGCAACCAACCGGTCAGGGAGTGGAGCAATCCCGACTGGCGGCTCGCCTGGGTTTGAAGTTTCATCACCGTATCGTTATAACCGCTCCAGTGTTCCGTAACACTGCCCAGCATTCCCATACTCCGCACCGACTGCGCATTGCGGCGCGCAGTTTCGATAAACCGCATGGCGAAGTTGCCGACCTTGCCGGCCGCGCTGAGCGGCTTGCGGGTAATCCGTTCGTTGATTACCGCAAGCAGTATCAGAAAAACAGCTCCCCCGGTGGCAACCAGCCCCAGCAACGGATGCAGAATATAGATGGCGGCCAGGAACAGAGGCGTCCAGGGAATGTCGAACAAAGTATGAATGGCGTTGCCACCAAAGAAATTGCGCAGATTGTTGACATCGCGCAAAGTCGCCTGATCGGGAGCCACACCATTTAAGGCGGCCTTTTTGATGATGCTGTTAAGCACATCACGACTTAACGCCTGATCAATGGCCACACCGCAGCGCAACAACAAACGTGAGCGCACAGATTCCAGGGCCGACATAACGACCAATGAGAGAAGAGCAGCCAATGTAATGACGTAAAGCGTCGGCAAACTGTAGCTGGACAGCACCCGGTCATAGATCTGCAGCATATAGATAGGAAAAGTCAGTTGAAGCACATTGATAAACATGCTGAAAAATGCGCCGTACAACAGATAAGGGCGCCATTCCTTCAAAAACTTTTTCATTGGACAACTCCCCGTAAGGTGGATGAACGGTTTCGCACGCCGTGCGAATCTAAAAGCATATCGACGAAAAATTTCAAAGCAAGTGCTTTATACAATATAGGAAACACTGAATGGTAAAACAATGGATTCTATCAGGAAAAAGCGGGGAAAATCAAAACGGATTACGGCAAGACTTTACCGATACGTCAAAAAAAACGGCCTTCTCCAAAACGGAAAAGGCCGTTTTTCCCAATATGTTACGCAGGTTGGGCGAAAGCTTACATCATGCCGCCCATACCACCGGCTGCCATGCCGCCGTCATCCTTCTTCGGCTTGTCGGCAATGGTCGCTTCCGTCGTCAGCATCAGGCCGGCCACCGAAGCGGCGTTCTGCAGTGCGCTCCGCACGACTTTGGTCGGGTCGATGATACCACGCTCGATCAGATCGCAATACTCTTCACGAGATGCGTCAAAGCCCTGGGAACCTTCACGATCCATAACTTCCTTCACCACGATGGAGCCTTCGATGCCGCAGTTGCAGGCAATCTGACGCAGAGGCTCCTCAATGGCGCGACGAATGATCCGCACGCCGCAACGCTGCGGTTCGGTCTCCAGCTCGAGAGCATCCAGTGCAGCAGCGGTACGCAGAAGGGCCACGCCGCCGCCCGGAACAATGCCTTCCTCCACGGCAGCACGGGTTGCATGCAGTGCGTCTTCCACGCGGGCCTTCTTCTCTTTCATCTCGGTCTCGGTCGCCGCACCGACTTTGACCACCGCTACACCGCCGACCAGCTTGGCCAGGCGTTCCTGAAGTTTTTCACGATCGTAATCGCTCTTGGTATCTTCGATCTGGGCGCGAATCTGTTTAACACGGCTCTGGATGTCACTGTCGGAACCGGCGCCATCGATGATGGTGGTGTTGTCCTTGTCGATAACAACGCGTTTGGCGCTGCCCAACATATCCAGGGTGGCATTCTCCAGCTTCATGCCAACTTCCTCGGAGATGACGCGGCCACCGGTCAGCACCGCGATATCTTCCAGCATTGCCTTGCGGCGATCGCCAAAACCAGGAGCCTTCACCGCCGCGACGTTGATCGTACCACGCAGTTTGTTGACAACCAACGTTGCCAGCGCCTCGCCTTCGATATCCTCAGCGATGATCAGAAGTGGACGGCCCTGTTTGGCCAGGGGCTCCAGAATGGGAAGCAGATCGCGCATGTTGCTGATCTTCTTGTCATGAATCAGGATCTTGGTATCTTCAAGAATGGTTTCCATCCGATCCGGATCGGTGACAAAGTAGGGGGAAAGATAGCCGCGGTCAAACTGCATACCTTCAACGGTATCCAGAGTGGTCTCCATCGCCTTGGCTTCCTCAACGGTAATAACACCTTCCTTGCCGACTTTCTCCATGGCTTCCGCCA
>JAFPZV010000242.1 GCA_017417085.1 Deltaproteobacteria bacterium
GTGACTTTGGTACTCTGCGTCTCCAACGCCGCCGCAGCAATCCGGAAAAAGCTGGAAAATGTGCGGGCGCTGGACTATCCGGCCGAGCGTCTGAAGATCTGGGTGGTCTCCGCCGGATCAAGCGACGAAACCGACAGTATCGTCAGCAGTTTTGCCCGGAGCGGCGTCTTGCTGCTTGCCCAGAATGGACCGGTTGACGAGGCTCTGGCCCTGAACCCTTGATGGTGGAGGTCACAAGCGAGATAGTTGTTTTTTCGGATGCGGTTTCCCTGCTTGAGCCGCAGGCACTGCGCCGCCTGGTGCGCAATTTTGCCGATCCCCGGGTGGGCCTGGTGAGCGGTGCGCCCGCAAGTGGTGGTGGAAACGGAGAACTTTCGGCTGCCGAACGCGGGGCGGAACTGTGGAGCCGTTGGAACGTCCGCTTGCGGGAGTGGGAATCCCGCTGCGGTTCGGTGGTGGGCGGCGACGGGGCGCTGTGGGGACTGCGCCGTTTCTTGTATGATCCGCTGAAAACCGGGAAACGCAACGCGATTGTGACGCCGCTTGCGGTTGTGGCCTGCGGTTTTCGCGGTGTGCAGGAGTCGGAGGCGCGCTATGCCGCGCCTGTGGCCAGGAATTCCGCCCAGCTGCTTCAGAATGCTGCGCGGCAGGCCCGGGATTGTCTGGACGGCCTGCTGTACGTTGGACGGGTCGCCAATCCCCTGCGGACGGGAGGATTCGCCCTGCGTTTTTTGCGCCGGCAGGTGATCGGCTGGCTGGATGCGTTTCTGATTCCGGCGCATTTTCTTCTCCTCCTGTTCGCGGATCGCAGCAGCCCATTTGGGCCGTTGTTCTGCGCTTTCCTGGGTTTCTATCTGCTGTGGGCCCTTGGTGCCTTCTGCGGGTGTTGGCGGTGGGGCGCATCCCCCTGTGTGCTGCTGAACTATCCCTTTTATGCGGGGCTGCGCCGGGTAGCAGCACTGAAAGGAGTGCTGTTCCGTAGCTGCGGTTCTTCGTTCCGCTGCACAGGTTCCCGGCGGCGCTGCTGGTGGATGATGGCGCTTGCGGTGCTGATGGTTGCTACGGTGTTTCGCTGGGTGTCCTGGTTGGGGATGGGACATGGTCTGTTGCATGTGCTGGCCCTGGTGCTGGCCGGGCTGCTGGCCTGGCGGATCGCCGCTTATCCTCTGCTGCTGGGGGGGCTTTCTCTGCTGTTTCGGCAGCCGCGGCAAGGGGATGCCAACTTCTTTCCCACGGTGTCGCTGCTGATCTATGCCCACAACGCCGAAGCCTTTATCCGTGCCAAGCTGGAAAATGCGCTGAAGCTGGACTACCCTGAGGCCGCCCTGAAAATACTGGTGCTTTCCGATGGCTCTACCGATGCCACCGAAGCGATTGCCGGCGAATTCGGGCAGAAGATCCTGCTCCGGGCCGAACGCGATCGGCATGGCCGGCTCCAGATGCTGGGTGAAACCGTGGAGTCGCTCGACAGCGACATCGTGGTGTTTTCCGATGTGGGGACCTTTCTGAATGCGGGCGCGCTGCGCAAACTGGTGCGGCACTTTGCTGATCCCCGGGTGGGGGCGGTAGCCGGGAAGCTGAAGCTGTACAACGATTCCTTCAACTGGCGTTGTTCCAGTTGCGGTGTGGACAATCTTGTCCCGGAACTGGAGAGCCGTTGCGGCGGCATGGTGGGCTTCTGCCGTGCGCTCTATGCCGTGCGCCGTGAATCCTATGTCCGGCCGCCGCGGCATGCGGCCCGCGAGGATCTGGCCCTGACAGTCGCTTTGGCCGGGCAAAAACAGCTGGTGACCTTTGAGAAGGAGGCCCTGGCGCTGTGCGGGATGACGGAAGCGGCTCTCCATGAAAAGCAGGTGCGTTCGGTAACGGAAGGTATTCGCTCGCTTGGTGCGAAGGCTGGCGTCCCGACCTGCGGGAACGGCTGGCTATTCTTCAAGTTTGGTTCCCATCAGCTGCTGGGATGGACGGGCGGCGTACTGCTGGCTCTGCTGCTGGTGCCCTTGCTGCTGCTTTTCCTGCCCGGCGGGACGATGGCTCTCTGGGAGGCCTTTCTGCTGGCGCTGTTGTTGATATCGGCAGGCATTGCGCTGGTGGCACGCCATTCTTCCAGACTGCGGGCCACGCTGCCGGGGTACTGCATTCTGCGGCTGACCGGTTCCGTGCTGGCCTCGCTGCAGGGGTGCCTGAAGGGCTGGAA
>JAFPZV010000243.1 GCA_017417085.1 Deltaproteobacteria bacterium
CATGTGCCCGGCATACGCCGGTCATGCCCGATCAATGCCAGAGATTGGGGCAGGTGTAAAGGGTACCTTGAAAAATAGCGTTTTGTGCGCACCCCCGTCTCACTGAATCAGGGAATATCGTGCTTTACCTGAAGAACTCTTGGCACATAAACAGAACACAATAAAAAACGAGCACGGACGATTTTTCACCCGCGCTCGTTTTTTTGCCCAATTCTTCTCTCAAAAGTTTTTCTGAAATAGGCTATTCCTTCTTCCCTTCAATAATCCGGTACAGCACCGCACCAATAACTGCTCCCGCGATGGGCGCCACCCAGAAGAGCCACAGCTGCTCCAGCGCCCATCCGCCGGCATAGACCGCAACGCCCAGGCTGCGGGCGGGATTGACCGAGGTATTGGTGACCGGAATGCTGACGAGATGAATCAGCGTCAATCCCAGACCGATGGCGATGGGCGCCATGCCTTGCGGAGCACGGCTGTCGGTTGCACCCATGATGATGAGCAAAAACATGGCGGTCATGACAACTTCGCAGATCAGCGCGGCAAGCAGCGAATATCCGCCGGGTGAATGCAGGCCGTAGCCGTTGGAGGCAAAACCGGCCGTCACATCGAAACCGGCTTTCCCCGCCGCGATGGTGTACAGCACACCGCCGGCCAGCACCGCGCCCACCACCTGCGCAATGATGTACTGCACCAGATCTTTTGCAGGAAAACGTCCGCCAACGCACAAACCGATGGAAACCGCCGGATTGAGGTGGCAGCCGGAAATATGGCCTATCGCATAGGCCATGGTCAGCACCGTCAGACCGAAGGCCAGGGAGACGCCCAGCAATCCAATCCCTACATCGGGAAAGGCCGCCGCCAGTACCGCGCTGCCGCAGCCGCCCAGCACCAGCCAGAAAGTTCCAAAACATTCCGCCACGTACCTATTCATGTTCTCGTTCCTTTCTTCAAAAAAAGTGGTCAAAATGAAAAAAGCACCCGAAACCTTTTCGGGTGCTCTCTTTTTTGTCTGGCGCGCCACGAGGAACTCGAATCCCCAACCTTCTGATCCGTAGTCAGACGCTCTATCCAATTGAGCTAGTGGCGCGAAATGTCAAACAAGGTGGGACTATCCATCAAACCGGAGAAATTGTCAACCCTTTTCTCCCATTTCTTGCAACGGTACCGAAAAGCACTTTTTCCTCAACATCTTTCCGTGCCTCTTACATGCTTGCAACCATACTGCCGGCGCATTATTCTTTGTTTTTGATCGGAGTGGAGCTTCTCACGTCACAACCTGCCGTTCCATCCGGAACGCGCCAAAATTCAAGGAGGATTGCCCATGAAGCAAAGAACACTGTTGCGCATCTTGTTTCTGTCCAGTGGACTGGCCTTTCTGGCTACCGCCGACAGCGCCGAGGTGGACTGCAAGGATGCCCAGTCCATCAAGGGGCTGGTGAAGAATCCGGCCGCCATGACGCAGGACGAATACGAAGCGGTTCTGGATACCCTTTCCTGCTGTGACATCGACCAGACCAAGCTGGCGTTTGCCGGGAAATGCGCCACCAACGAGGCCCTGGGACTGCTGAAAAAGGAAAAGACCAAAATTCCGTCCATCAATCCGCTGGTACCCAAACTGATCAAGCACAGCGCGCCCC
>JAFPZV010000244.1 GCA_017417085.1 Deltaproteobacteria bacterium
CAAGGAACTGGGGGCGCTTGCCTGGTACATGTTTCTTGTCACGCCTTCCGGGCGGGGGCGCGAAATTCTGGATGAACTGATCCCCGCCGGGGAGTATCTGGAGATTTTGCGCTGGCATCGTGACCGTGAACGGGCGGAAAAGTCGTTGATCATGCGCCCGACCTGCGCTCCCTACTATTTTCGTCTGCTTGCGCAAAATCCAGGCGAGGAGCGCCGGCATCTTGACGCCGCGTTGGCAACCGGCTCGCGACGTGGCTGCCTTGCTGGACGCAGCATCTGTTTTATTGACGCCTGCGGCAATCTCAAGCCCTGTTCCTATTTTCCGGATGCGGCGGGCAATGTGCGCGAGACGCCGCTGCACAAGCTCTGGTTTGAGGCAGAGCTCCTGCGGGAACTGCGCGATCCGCAAAGTCTGCGCGGTGCGTGCGGCTGCTGCGCTTTCCGCGAGATCTGCGGCGGTTGTCGGGTACGTGCCGCTGTGCTGCGCGGCGATTTCCGGGAAGCGGATCCCTTCTGCCCGTGGCACGGCTCTGCAGCTTTATAGTATGAAAAAATGGAGAGCCGTTTTTTTTGAACAGATGTGAGGAATCATCCTTTGGAGCGAGCATGGCAGTAACCTTGAAACATCTTTTCCATCGGAGGCGGGGCCGCATTCCGCAGCGTCGCCAATGAGTTCGCCTTCCGGATTTTTGACGGCCTGCCGCAGCCAGCCTGTGGCCTGTACGCCGGTCTGGCTGATGCGTCAGGCGGGGCGGGCGCTTCCCGAGTACCGCGCATTGCGTGACCGCTTTTCCTTTTTGCAGTTGTGTAAAACTCCCGAACTGGCAGCGGAAGCGACGCTGCTGCCGGTGCGAGCTTTGAAGGTGGATGCCGCCATTCTGTTTTTTGATATCCTGCTTCCGCTGGAATCTCTGGGACTGCGCCTTGATTTTACCCCGGCCCCGGTGCTGGAAGCTCCGGTGCGAACCGCGCAGGCAATTGCCGCCCTGCGTACGCCACGGGTTGCCGGGGATTTGCCCTTTCTGGCACAGAGTGTCCGGATGGCGAAAGAGGTTTTGGGACAAACGCCGCTTATCGGTTTTTGTGGCGCGCCCCTGACGCTTGCCTGCTATCTGGTGGAGGGTGGAAGCAGCGCAAATTTTCCCCATGCGCTTCGCATGATGCGGGAAGAACCCGCCCTGTGGGATGCGCTCTTGAACAAACTGACGGATCTTGCCATCGACACGTTGGCCGTTCAGGCCGCGGCAGGCGTTCAGGCACTGCAAATCTTCGACACCTGGGCGCAGCTGCTTGATCCGGAGGAGTACCGCATCCGCGTGCTGCCGCATACCCGGCGGCTGGTGGAAGCGGTACGGGGCTCCGTGCCGGTTCTCTTCTTTTTGCGCGGCGGCGCACCACTCTGGCTGCGTGAATGCGGCGCGGATGTGGTGTCGGTGGATGAAAGCGTCACGCTTGCACAGGCGCGCAGGGCGAGCGGCGGCAAGGCCGTGCAGGGCAATCTTGCTCCGGAGCTGCTCAAACGGCCGATTAAAGAACTTGAAGGGCATGTACGCCGGGTGCTTGCGGAAAATGAAGGCGCCCCGGGGCATATTTTCAACTTGGGGCACGGGGTGCCGCCGGATACGCCGGTGGAGAATCTGCGTTTTGTGGTGGACTGTGTGCACCGGCTGGGCGCCGGAAAGATCCATCCGCAGGGACAGGGGATGAATCCATGAGCGAACCTGACAAGGCGAGAGCCCTGGTTTTGCTGAATCTGGGCGGGCCGGAAAATTTGGAGGAGGTGCGGCCCTTCCTGCGGCGGCTCTTTTCCGATTGCGCCATGCTGTCCTTGTTGCCGGGTGGAGTGGGGCAGGCGGCCTTTGCCCGGTTTCTGGCCTGGCTGCGGACGCCGCAGGCCTTGTCCAGGTACCGCGCCATTGGCGGCGGATCGCCCTTGCGCGCATGGACGCAACGACAGGCACGCGCGATCTGTGAGCATTCGTCATGCTCTCTTCGGCCTTTTGTCGCGCTGCGTCATTCCGAGCCTTTTGCCGCGGAGACGCTGGCCGTGATTCGCGATGCCCACATCGATGAGGCGGTGGTGCTGCCCATGTATCCCCAGTATGCCGCGGCCACCACTGGCAGTGCGCTCAAGGATTTTGAAAAGGCGGCCGTGCTTGTACATCCGAACTTGCGGTACACGGTGATTGGGCCGTGGTATCTTGACGCCGGGTATCTGGATGCTCTGGCCGCCACCGTGCGCGAAGGGTTGAGCGCCTTTTCCGAGGAACAGCGTTCTCGGGTACCCATCCTCTTTTCGGCGCATGCGCTGCCGCAGCGGATGGTCGATCGGGGCGATCCCTACCTGAATCAAACGCTTGAGACGGTGCGGGGCGTGGTGGAGCGACTGGGGACATGTGCCTGGCATCTGGGCTTTCAAAGCCGCGGCGGTCCGGTACGCTGGGTTGGCCCCTCCATCCGCGAAATCATGGAGCGTTTGGCCCTCCAGAAGCATCGGGCGCTTTTGATGGTGCCGGTTTCGTTTGTCTGCGATCATCTGGAGACGCTCTGGGATATTGATGTCGGGTATCGCAAACTGGCAAAAGATCTTGGGATCGTCCACTTCGTCCGCTCGCCTGCGCTGAATGTGCGTCCCGATTTCATTGATGCTCTGGTCCATTTGGTGGAAGGACAGATTTGGCGAGAGGCTGCCCAGGAACAGCAGAAAGCCATGCCGCCCTGCAGGTTCTGAAAAGCAGCGGTTGAACAGTTGAAAGGTATGACCGCAAAACCGTGGCTGCCAGTATGCGGCGGCAAAACTTGCAGGCCAGGGCAGCAAGGAAATACAAAGCCACAACCAACTCAAAGCACGATTTCTCCGTTGCGCCCAATCTGCTTGCTCAAAATTTCAGCGCCAGCGCTCCAAACCAGAAATGGGTTAGCGATATCACCTATCTCCGGACCAATGCGGGCTGGTTGTATCTTGTTGTAATTATTGGCCTGTTTTCACGGCTGGTTGTTGGTTGGGCAATGGCGGAGCGTA
>JAFPZV010000245.1 GCA_017417085.1 Deltaproteobacteria bacterium
GACGTGCAGCGCGACGCCGTTGCGCTGCTGAATGCGGCATCCAAACTGCTCAAGCCCCAAGGGATTCTGATTTTTTCCTGCAATTTCAGGCGTTTTTGTTTCGAACCGGAGAAATTAACGGGCCTGGTCGCGCAGGATATTAGCGCGCAAACCATCCCGGAGGATTTTGCCCGCTCGCCGCGTATTCACCGCTGCTGGCTGCTGAAGCGGAATGGCTGAGCCGTTTGCCCGTCATTCCTGTTTATGGGGAGGAAGTTCGCCGGAATGCTCCGGGGAAGCACTGTTTTCGATAATGCGGCGCAGACAGCGGCGTAAGGAAGCATCGGGCAGGGCCTGCAGCAGGGCTTCCGTTTCCGGGGAAAGCGGCGTGGAATTCGCTGGCGGAAGTTCCGGCGCAGGCACCGGTGCTTCCGGAGCGGGGGGCGTCAGCGTGCCAAAACGCCAAAAAATGTCGTCTATCAGTTCGTCTTGCGCGTGGCGGTTGACGGCGGCGATGATGTGGGGTTTTCGCAACTGGAGATGCTGCATCCAGACGCTGTGATCCACAACCACTTCCAGTACCCGTCCCCGCAGCTTCAGCGGTTCGCAGTGCCGAGCCAGGGGATCGCCGACGACATCCCGCCATGCCGCGGCCAGTTCCAAAACGCGGCGGCGCTGGCCCATGCCGTGCTGCTCCAGCAGCTGCGCCAGCACTTCTGAAATGGCAAAGGGTCGATTGGCGGAAAACTCGCGGGGCACGATGCAACTCCGGAACAAAGGGGTGAAAGAAAAAAACGAAAAAACATAATGTTCCTTGACGGTCCTTGTCAATGCCCGGCGAAAAACATAAATATTCAATGAAAACAATATCTTTTCCAGAATGCGCCGGTGATGTTTTTCTTGACAACGACGGTTTTCTTCCGTATGGTTCAACACTTTGAATTCCTGTGCCTTTGGGTGAATTGTATAATCCATGTTTGACAACCTTTCCGAAAAATTTGACGCGGTTTTCAAGAAGCTCCGGGGGCGGGGGATTCTCTCCGACGAGGTCCTGCGCGAAACCCTGCGCGAGATTCGCCTGGTTCTGCTTGAGGCGGATGTCAATCTCAAGGTGGTCAAGGCGTTCATTGAAAGTGTCCGCGAGAAGGCTTCCGGCCAGGAAGTCATGAAAAGTTTGACGCCTTCCCAGCAGGTCATAAAGATTGTGCGTGATGAACTGGCCCGGCTGATGGGAGAGGGCGGTGACAACCGTTTGCAGCTAGGAGGACCGCCGCCGGCCGGCATCATGCTGTGCGGTCTGCAGGGCGTGGGAAAGACCACCACCTGCGGCAAACTGGCCTTGCGGCTCCGCAAGGAGAAACGCCGTCCGCTGCTGGTACCGGCGGACGTGTATCGTCCAGCGGCGATTCAGCAGCTGAAAACCGTGGGACGCCAGATCGGCATTGATGTTTTTGAGGCCGGACAAACCGCCAATCCGGTGACCATTTGCCAGGAGGCTATGCGCTTTGGCGCGCTGAACGGTTTTGACACCGTCATCATGGATACGGCTGGCCGTCTTCATGTTGATGAAGCGCTCATGGACGAGCTGGTGCGCATCAAGGAGACGGTGTCTCCTCGGGAGATCCTGTTTGTGGCCGACGCCATGACGGGGCAGGATGCCGTCACCTTTGCCGGCATATTCAACGAACGGCTGGATGTGACGGGCACCATCCTCACCAAGATGGATGGCGATGCCCGGGGTGGCGCGGCGCTCTCCATTCTTTCGGTAACGGGCAAGCCCATCAAGTTTGTGGGCCTGGGCGAAAAGCTTGAAGCCCTGGAGGTCTTTCACCCGGATCGCATGGCCCAGCGGATTCTGGGAATGGGCGACGTGCTCTCCCTGATCGAGAAGGCCGAGGCTTCGGTGGACAGGGAAAGCGCTGTCGCAACGGGCCAGAAACTGATGAAGGAGGGACTGACGCTGGAGCTTTTCCGCGATCAGCTGCGCAACATCAAGAAGATGGGCCCAATGGATTCGCTGATCAAGATGCTGCCCGGCGCCGACAAGATGATGCGCCAGATGGAAGGCGATGGGGCACAGATCGCGGAAAAGGAGCTGAAAAGGATAGAGGCCATTATCGACTCCATGACTTTGGAGGAGCGGCGGGATCACCGCATTCTCAACGGTTCGCGCCGCCTGCGTATTGCGAAGGGCAGCGGTACGACGGTGCAGGATATCAACCAGCTGATCAAGCGCTTTACCGAGATGCAGAACATGATGAAAAAATTTCAGGGAATGGGCCCCAAAAAACTGAAGAACTTGATACGGGGTTTGAGATAGAATATAGTAAACGGTATTTTTTCCGGCGGGGTGTCCCCGCCGAAGGTTTTGGCATATCAAAAGAAAAAACGAGGAGGAATTTTTCATGGCAGTAAAAATCCGGTTGGCTCGCGGGGGCAGCAAAAAACAGCCTTTTTATCAGGTTGTCGTATCGGATGAGCGCTATCCGCGTGATGGCCGTTTTCTGGAAAATGTTGGCAAATACGATCCCAAAACCGATCCGGCAACGGTGGTACTGAAAGAGGAGAACATCATGCAGTGGCTTGCCAAGGGTGCTCAGCCCAGTGAAACGGTCAAGCAGCTGCTGCGGAAAGCTGGTTTGTGGGTAAAATTTAAACAGGCGGAGTCGAGCGCCGGATAAGGAGCTTCGACTTTTTGCCTCT
The DNA here is from genome assembly GCA_017417085.1 of Deltaproteobacteria bacterium. The sequence continues at coordinate 2,683 of JAFPZV010000245.1, forward strand.
CTTCCGTACAAAGGATGATTCCCATGGAAGAACTGATTGCTTTCATCGCCAAATCCCTTGTGGAGAAACCTGAGAAGGTCACGGTTTCTTCCGAAGAGAAGGAAGACGGTTCCACCCTTATCAAATTGAGCGTCGATGTGGGCGATATGGGGAGAATTATCGGCAAGGAAGGGCGTACGGCCAAAGCCATGCGCACCCTTCTGAATGCCAAGGCGACGCGGGAGGGGCGGCGTTCCTCTTTGCAGATCTTGGAGTGATGGTTCAGGAAAGACGGATTTTTGCGGGAACGGTCGTCAAGGTTCATGGGCTGCGCGGTGATGTGAAAGTTCATCTGCCTTCCGAACGGGAAGCGTTGCTGCATTATGGACAGCGTTTCATGCTGTATCGGGATGGCGTCTTGATGGAGACCCGGTCCGTCAAACGGGTGGCGCCCTGCGGGGGGGGATGCCTGGTGCGGTTTGAGGGCATAACGGAAGTCGCGGCAGCCTCCCGGCTGATTGGCTGCGAGATTTGGATTTCTCCCGGGGACTTGTCTTTTCCCGCGGGGGAGGACGAACATCCCGCCGCGCTGGTGGGGATGAGCGTCAGGGATGCCAGGTTGGGCGAGATAGGTGTGGTCGAGGATTTTTTTGCAACGGCCGCCCATGGTATCCTGGTAGTGCAGGGCGAATACGGTGAAGTGCTGCTGCCGAATGTGCCCGGCTTCAAAAAGATGGTGGATTGGAAGGAGCGCAGGCTTTTGGTGGAACTTCCGGAAGGCCTTGTGGATGACGGAA
>JAFPZV010000246.1 GCA_017417085.1 Deltaproteobacteria bacterium
CACCGGACGCAGGGCGACGTTTTGGCTGCGGTGGGCAAGACAGGAAGAAACGAGCGGGCATTCCGCGCAGCGTGGATTTTTCGGTGTGCAGACCAGTTCGCCGAACTCCATCAGCGCCTCGTTGCAGAGCCGGGGCCGTGTCTCGTCCAGAAAGCGCGATGCCCAGTCTGCAACGGCCTTTTTGCCTGGCTCGCTTTTGACAGGTTCTTCCAGATCGCAGAGCCGCGCGGCGATGCGCTCCACGTTGGCATCCGCCAGTGGACAGGGGAGGTTGAAACCGATGGAGAGAATCGCTGCCGCCGTGTAGGGGCCAATGCCCGGCAGATCCCGCAGCATTTTTTCATCCGGGGGGAGCGTTCCCGCATGGCGCGCCATCAGCTGCGCCGCCGCACGGTGCAGATTGCGCGCCCGGCTGTAGTAGCCCAGGCCCTCCCAGGCCTTGAGCACATCCTGCTCGGAAGCCCGCGCGAGTGCTGCCACGTCAGGAAAGCGCTCCATCCAGCGGCTAAAATACTCCGCCACCCGTTCCACCTGGGTCTGCTGTCCCATGATCTCCGCAATCCAGACCTCGTAGGGCCGGTAGCCGTGCCGCCAGGGCAGGGGCCGTTTGTGCACGGCAAACCATTCAAGAAGGGTTGTGCGTAGGGACGAAAAGTCGGTTGCGGTCATGTTTTTTATGGGCCCATGAGAACGGAAAGTTTATGCCATTTGAGCTTGACGAAAGGGTTGTGGTATATAACCTGAAAAGATGTTTGCAAGTAAAACAGGTTGAACCATATGTACCCCCTTTTCAAGGGAAGTTTCTCCGAAAGGAAAAGAAAGACATGTCTTTATACTGGCAAAAAGATCTGGAAACCATGCCGCGCGCCGAACTGGAGGCCTATCAGCTGAAAAAGCTCAAGGCCAGCATGGTGCAGGCGGCCCGCTCTCCGTTTTACGCTAAGGTGTTTCGGGAGAAAAACATAAACCCCGAAAACCTGCATTCGATTCAGGATATCACCAGCCTGCCGCTGACCACCAAGGAAGATCTGCGCGGCAATTTCCCGTATGGATTCCTGACGGTTCCGAAGAATGAAATCGTCAGGATGCACTGCACCAGCGGCACCACGGGCAATCCGACGATGATTTTCTACAACCGTCACGATCTGGAGTCGTGGAGCAATCTGGTGGCGCGTTGCCTGTTTGCCATTGGCGCGCGCGAAGAAGATGTTTTCCAGAACATTTGCGGTTACGGGCTTTTCACCGGTGGCCTGGGTTTTCAGGACGGAGCGGAAAAGCTGGGGGCAACAACCATTCCGTCGGCCGCCGGCAACAGCGTACGTCAGATCATGCTGATGCGCACGCTGGGCACCACGGTGGTCCACACCATCCCCAGCTATCTGGCCCGTCTGTACGAGGTATTTGAGGAGCAGGGGCTTGATCCACGCCGCGACACCAAACTGCGGCTGTTTGCCATTGGTTCGGAACCGCATACCGAGGAACAGCGCCGGAGGATTGAGAACCTGTTCGGCGTCCGCGCTTTCAACTCCTTTGGCATGACGGAGATGAACGGTCCCGGCGTTGCCTTCGAGTGCGAGTGCCAGCACGGGATGCATGTCTGGGAAGATGCCTATATCGCCGAAATTCTCGATCCCAAGACGCTGGAGCCGGTGCCGGACGGTGAAATGGGCGAACTGGTGATGACAACTATCGACCGCGAGGCGATGCCGATTATTCGCTACCGCACCCGCGATTTGACGCGCTTCCTGCCCGGCGAGTGCCCCTGCGGGCGTACGCATCGCCGGCTGGATCGTTTCACCGGCCGCACCGACGACATGTTTATCATCAAGGGCTGCAACGTCTTCCCGATGCAGATAGAGAAGATCCTCATGCGTTTCCCGGAAGTGAGCACCGATTACCAGATCGTGCTCGACACGGTGCAGGGCGTGGATGAAATGCAGATAAAGGTGGAGTTCAACAGGGAGTTCTTTACTGGCGAACGGGAGGTACTGGAATCGCTGCATCACAAGCTGCGCAGCGCGGTGCGTGACGAGGTTCTGGTGACGCCGAAGGTGCAGATTGTGGAACCGGGAGCGCTGCCCCGCGCGGAAGGCAAGGCGGTCCGTGTGCGGGATCTGCGCGAAGCAAAGAAAGGAGTGTAGTTGCCATGGCACGTCAGGTTTCGGTTTTTCTGCAGAATCAGCCCGGGCATCTGGAGAAGGTGACGGAAGTGCTCCAGCGCAAACTTATCAACATCCGCGCCATGACGCTTTCCGGCAGCGCCTACGGCTGGGGTATTCTCAACCTGCTGCTCAATGATCCCGATGAGGGACACAAGGCGCTGGTCGAGGCGGGCTACAGCGCGGTACTGCGCCCTATTATCGTCGTGCGGATGCCGGATAGGCCGGGAGGACTGCACGATTTGCTGGCCTATCTCTCGAAGGGCGAGATCAACATTAAAAACGCCTATGCGACGCTGGTCCCGAAGGAAGGCGCGGCGATTCTGGTTATTGATGCGGAAAACATCGAGTTGGTGGAGAAGCTGGTGAAAGTCGCAGGCCTCACCCAGCTCAGCGACGAGGAGATCTACCATCTGTAAGATGGGAGGATTCTCCTTCCGGCATATCTGTGGAGACAGTTTAAAAAGGAATGTATGCTGATGTCCCGGAAAAGGCGCTTTGCCTTTTCCGGGACATTTCTTTTGTCAGTGCGCCTCACACCAGTTGCGGCCCGATCCGGTTTCCACCACCAGCGGCACATCCAGTGCTACCGCCTGCTCCATCTCCTCGGTGACCACCTTTTGCAATTTTTCCAGCTCTTCGGGGGGCGTTTCGAACAGCAGTTCATCGTGAACCTGCAGCAGCATGCGTGCCCGGAGCTTTTCCTTTTGCAGGCGCTCTTCCACCCGCAGCATGGCGATCTTGATGATATCTGCGGCGCTGCCCTGAATGGGGTAATTGATGGCATTGCGTTCGGCGTTGCCGCGTGTCTGGGAATTTTTGCTGCCGATATCGGGAACCGGACAGCGCCGGCCCTTGAGTGTGGTGACGAAGCGCTTTTCCCGCGCACAGGCGATCTGTTCGTCCATAAAAACACGGATGCGTGGATAACGCTCGAAGTAGAACCTGATGTACTCTTCCGCCTCCTTGACGCTGACACCGGTCTGACGGCTCAGGCCAAAGGCTCCCATGCCGTAGACAATGCCAAAGTTGATCGCCTTGGCCCTGCGGCGCTGTTCGGAAGTAACCTGTTCCAGAGCGATGCCGAAAATTTCGCTTGCGGTGCGGCGGTGGATGTCTTCGCCGGCGAGGAAACTGGCTGCCAGATTTTCTTCTTTGGCGATATGCGCGAGTACCCTCAGTTCCACCTGGGAGTAGTCTGCCGAGAGCAGGAGCCAGCCATCTTCCGGGATGAAGGCTTCCCGAATCTGGCGGCCTTCGGCGGTGCGCACCGGGATGTTTTGCAGGTTGGGATTGCTGGAGGAGAGCCGTCCGGTTATGGTGACGCACTGGTTGAACGAGGTGTGGATCCGGCCGGTTTCCGGATGGATCAGGCGGGGCAGGGCGTCGGCGTAGGTACTCTTCAATTTGGTGATGGAGCGGTGCTCCAGGAGCAGACCGCCGATTTCATGCTGCTGCGCCAGGCTGGTCAGTGTCTCCACGTTGGTAGACCAGCCGGTCTTGGTCTTTTTCCCGTGCGGCAGCTGCATTTTGCCAAACAGCACTTCACCCAGCTGCTTGGGTGAGGCAAGGTTGAACCGCGTGCCCGCAAGCGTGTAGATCTGTTCCTCCAGCCGCTCAATGCGCTCCGCCAGATTGCCGCTGAAGGCCGCAAGCCGGGCGCTGTCCAGACGGATGCCGCAGCGTTCCATTTTCGCCAGTGTCTGCGTGAGCGGCAGTTCCACTTCCTGGACAAGCGTTTGCA
>JAFPZV010000247.1 GCA_017417085.1 Deltaproteobacteria bacterium
CGTGCCTGTGGAAGTGTGGTCCACATGCACGCGCAGGCCCTCGATGCCGTAATCCCGCGAGGGCACCTTGTCGATGATGTCGGGAAAAATGTCGCTCATGTCGTTATCCTTCCGTGTTTTTTGCGATTGCGTCCCGATGCTCCGCGCCGGTGGTCACAGCGTGGAGGTGTCCTCGGGGTTCATGTGCCGCTCGTGGGCACGGGAGATGTCGCCGTTGATCACGTCAGCCGCGAGGTCGGTCGCCTCCACCTTGAAAATCACCGGCTTGATGCCGTCGTTGCAGCTGACGATGGCCATCCCCTTTTCCTTCAGCCAGTTGCCCTTGCCCAGAATGTGGCCGCAGCCCTGGGCGACGGCCAGCACGAACTCCCTCATGCAAGCCCAGGCGTAATCGCACAGGCCCGAGGGTTTCTGCCAGCCGTTGGAATAAAACACCTGCCCCTCGGCGTGCAGCAGGCAGGGCGGATAGCCGGGCACCGCGTAGGCCTCGGCCAAATCCTCGTTGAAGGTCGTCTTGATGACCGTGATCTTCACCTTGCGCAATGTTTCCTTGTCCATCATGTTGTCTCCATTTCGGGTGAACGGGCCTTGACCCTTTTACAAAACCTTCATGCTGAAGGGTTCCGGCTGCACCGTTCTGGCGTATTTCACCGCCGGAACGCCCAGCAGCATGGTGTAGCACAGGGCGTATTCCTCCGGGATTTCCAGCAGGGCCAGGACTTCCGGGATTTGCAGGGCCGCATGCAGTGCCAGGCCGCACCATACCGCGCCCAGCCCCAGGCTTTGGGCGTACAGATCGACAAAGGTCAGGGCGATGGCCGCATCGACAATGCCATGATGGGGCGGAGCCGTCCGCTCCTTTTCGGCCGCCACCGCAATCATGACCGGTGCGTCCCGGTAGATGATGTCCTCGCCGCTGGCGATTTTCTCCCGGTAGATACGCCTCCCCGGAGAGTCGCCAATATTGGCGAACGGCTCCTTCGCATAGGTGGCCCGCCGGAGCGCCGTCATTTTTTCCCTGCCCGCCACAATGGAAAAATGCAGGCTGTCTGCATTGCTCGCGGTCGGGGTGAAGGGCAGCATCGCCGTGATTTTCGCCAGGGCCTCCGCCGGAATGCCCTCGTCCTTGAAATGCCTCATGCTCCGCCTTGACTGGATCAGCCGCAGCAGCGCATCGCTGTCGCCGCAGGCAACCGGCGCGGAGTCATCCGGATTCAGGCCGCCGAAGGACAGCGCACCGGCGGGGCAAACCGCCATGCAGTGCTGGCAGACAATGCACCGTTCCTCTGCGCCCTGCCGGTATCGCGGCATCTTGTCATCGCCAAGTTCGAGGCAGTAGGCCACACAATCCCCGACGCACAGGCCGCAGTGTACACACCGCTCCTTATCCACAGTTATCTTGCGTTCCATGTTGTCTCCCCGTTGTGATTGCGGGATGCCGGTTCCGTCCTGCGCGACCGCCAGCCGCGCCCTCAGGGGCCGCCTGCAGCCCTCCAGCCCTTTCCCGGACCGCCGTTGATGACCAATACTTTTTTATGGTGTTTTCCCAAAGTTGTTGTGAAATGTGGTCGATACTGCCGGAATCGTCACTGGTTTTCGATCACCTCCACAATCTCGCCGATGTACATGCGGTGCGGCGGCATCCCGACGGTCCTGTACTGGTTGACAACCTCCTCGGACATGTTTTCGATGAGCATGTCCTGCCAATAGAGTTTCTTGCAGACGAAGTTGATCTCCGCCTGTTCGAAGATGACGCCGTGTCGAACGGCCTTGGGGGTCAGCTTCGTCAGGGCCACCTTGTCCCCGTCACGTCCGGATTTGCTGCCGAGAATTGTCAGGTCCTCCCTGTAGTTCTCAGGAAAGAAATTGACGGAGAAATGGTCGTTCCTGTTCATGTACTCCCACGTGTAGCGCAACGGATTGACGTAAACGGTGATGGTGTTCCTCGCATGTTCATTGACGGTCCCCCAGACCGTGCCCATTGCGCCCCAGGCGATGGTCATGGTGTTGAAGTCGTCGATGGTCCCGGCAGTCACCAGCCCCCACTGCGTGCTGAAGATGTTGAAGATCTTCGGTTGGTACTCTCTAATGTTCATTGTGCCTCCTCATGTCTCGCTGTGCATGAACAACTCAGCCTTCCTCGCTGCGCTCTTTACGGGCCTCCGACTCCCTTGCCCGGCCGACGCCCTATACGCGGATCAACCGCATGCCGAGCTGCCGCGCCGCTTCCAGGTCTTGCGGAAACTTCTCCGCTCGCATCCGCGCCTTGTGCTCCGGGTCGAAGATGCTGCTCATATACTTGCCGTAATCGGTATATTGCAGCGTGTCGGTCACGGCGAGCCACTCGGCGGGGCCGCGCAGAATGGTCTTCATGGTCATCGCATAGCGCTCCATCAGTGCCTCATATCCATGCTGCCGCATCTGCTCCTCGGTGGCATTCATGGTGCAGACAAGGGCGCTGACGATTTGCCTGGGAAACTTGCTGGGCGTCTCCATATTGTAGGTGTAGCCCGCGAACAGAAGGCGCTCCAGAAAAGCAATGGCATAGGCGTTCAGGTTGCCGAAATAGATGGGGCAGCCCACGATCAGGGCGTCCGCCGTCATGCACTCTTCCAGAAGCGGGCGCAGATCGTCATTCACCACGCAGAGAGCCGCGTTTTTCTCGATGCGTTTGCAGGCGAAACAACTGACGCAACCGGTGAACTTCATCCCGTGCAGATGCACAAGTTTGGTTTCCGCGCCCGCCTCGGCCGCGCCTGCCAGAGCTTTTTCCAAAACCAGCGCCGTGTTCCAGCTTTTCCTTGGACTCGCGTTGATGGCCAATACTTTTTTCATGGCGTTTCCTCCACGAATTGTGGGTTGTGGATGATGCCGCCGATGCGCCGGCGGCGGGCGAAAGAGGCGGCGTTTCAATCCCTAGTCTGGCTGCCGTACATGTCGAAGGGCTCTCCGGTCTTGTAGTTCAGACTCGTGCCCACGCCAAAGTGGAGGTAAAAATCCGGGTAGCCCTCAATGGGCAGCCAGAAACCCACGGCCTCGTGATCGGGCAGGGGAATGGACACGTACTGTGTCTCGCCTGTACGCACGCATTTTTGCGCCAGACAGCCCTTGTGCTGTTCCGGGCCGCCCAGTCTGTTGCAGAAAAAGCCCGGCTTCATGCCGCGTGCCTCGCAGGCCCGGTTGATGGCCATGACCTGAAAGCTTCTGTGGGTGAGCATCACAGGTTCGGGAAAGCTGTTCCACATGAGGTGAAAGGCGTCGATAACATTCTGGGGCAGGGTTACGGGTTCGGACATGGCAGGTCTCCTTGTGTCGGTGTTGGTCAAATCGCGACGTTGACGCGGACGCTTAGCGCAGTATATCTTTGTCGATAACGTACGGCAATGACGAAACCTGCAACCTGTGTTGTTGAAAATGGAACAATTCCTGCGCAAATTTCTCGCCGACATGCCCTGTTTTGTGGAGGTGGCCGATGCGGCCAGTTTCACCAGAGCCGCCGAGCGGCTGGGCATACCGCTAGCCACCCTGTCCCGCCGCATCACGGCCCTGGAGCAGCATCTGGGTACGCGGCTCTTCTTTCGCGGAGCGCGGTCCCTCACTCTCACCGAAGACGGACGGGAGCTCTTGGAAAGCGCCCGCCTGATGCTGGCCGAGGCCGAGGGCGCGCGGCAACGCCTTATGCTCCGGCACGGCGAGCCCTTCGGCCCCATCCGGGTGTCCATGGAGGCCGCGGTGTTTCACTGCTTTCTGCATGGGGCGCTGGGCA
>JAFPZV010000248.1 GCA_017417085.1 Deltaproteobacteria bacterium
GAACGCCTGCAGGGCGTGGGGCGGATCCTTTCCGGAGTGTCAAGCTATGCGGGCATCGTGTCCGCACCTTCATTTGACGCGACGGTGTTCAGATCCATCCGTTTTGTCCGGATATCGGAGCGCAAGGTTCTGGCGGTTTTGGTTTCAAGTTCCGGTATGGTGCAGAATCGAATCATCTGCACGGACGAGGATATTCCCGCCGACAAACTGGAGCGGATAACTAACTTCGTCAATGGCAAGCTCAACAACCTGACCATCCGCGAGGTGAAAAAGCTGATTCTGCGGGAAATGAGCGAAGAGAAGGCGCATTACGACGAGCTGTACTTTCAGGCTCTTACGCTGTCACGCAGAGCCTTTGAGAACATGGCGGAAGGCGAGGTGTTTATCGAGGGCGCATCCAACATTCTGGAACAGCCGGAATTTGCCAATTTGGAGCGGATGAAACGGATGTTTCGCGCCTTTGAACAGAAGAGCCTGCTTGTGCGCCTGCTGGAGCAGTGCCGCAGCGCCGAGGGGATGCGGGTCTTCATTGGCCGCGAGGTGGAATCGCAGATGCTGGAGGGATGCAGCCTGGTGGCCACCGCCTACACCAGTGCCGGCGGACTGACGGGCGTACTGGGCGTATTGGGCCCCAGCCGGATGCCCTATTCGGTGGTTATTCCGCTGGTCGTGCGTGCGGGCGTGTTGATGGGGCGCTTTCTGGAGGCGGGATAAGTGCGGGGAGCCGCTGGCAATTGGGGCGGAACCGACGGACGAAAATATACTCTCTCTTTTCTACAACGGATTTTTCAATAAAGGGGAAGCGGCATGGAAGAGGTGCATGAGAACGGTGAAGTACAGGAGCCTGAAAAGGCTGTGGACGGTGGAGCGGAACAGTTGGCTGGAACCGGTGAAGGCGCGGAAGGCGACGATCTGGCTGCCCGCCTGACAGAGAGCCAGAAAGAGGCGATGCAGTACAAGGATTCCTGGATGCGGGCCTGTGCCGATCTGGAGAACTATCGCCGCCGGGTTCGCAAGGAGAAGGAAGAGGCGGCGCGCTTCGGCAACGAGGGGATCATTCGGGAGCTGTTGCCGGTGCTGGACAATCTGGAGAGCGCCGTGGCGCACGCCGAACAGAATCCGGGCGAACAGAAGGGCCTGCTGGAAGGCGTGAAGATGACCATCGATCTGTTTTGCAAGGCCCTGGAGAAGTTCGGTGCGGTACCGTTCAGCGCATTGGGCGAGCCCTTTGATCCGGCCCGTCATGAGGCGATGGGCCAGATGGAAAGTGCCGATCAGGCGCCCAACACGGTGGTGATGGAGATGCGCAAGGGCTGTTTTCTGCATGAACGGCTGCTGCGCCCGGCGATGGTGATGGTGGCTTCCGCGCCGCGTGAAAAATCGTCGCCCGACATTGAAAATGGCGCAGCCGGTGATTAAGTTTTTTTGCGAAGGCCGTGAGGCCTGCATGAAAGAAGCTAAATAAAAAATGTTCATATAGAGGAGGCTTGGGTCATGAGTAAAGTTATTGGTATCGATTTGGGAACGACCAATTCCTGTGTGGCAGTCATGGAAGGCGGCGAACCGGTAGTTATCGCCAATTCGGAAGGCGCGCGCACCACGCCGTCGATGGTAGCCTTTGCCAGCAGTGGCGAGCGGCTGGTTGGCCAGCAGGCCAAGCGTCAGGCGGTGACCAACCCGGAAAAAACCCTGTTTGCCATCAAACGGCTGATCGGGCGTAAGTTCGATTCGGAAACCGTGCAGCGCGATATGGGCATCAGCCCGTTCAATATCGTGAAAGCGGATAACGGCGACGCCTGGGTGGAGGTGGATGGCAAAAAGTACAGTCCGCCGGAAATCTCCGCGATGGTGCTGCAAAAGATGAAACAGACCGCCGAGGATTATCTGGGCGAACCGGTGACA
>JAFPZV010000249.1 GCA_017417085.1 Deltaproteobacteria bacterium
CATCCGCAGCGCCATCGGCATCGGGATGCTGCTGGCCGAGGGCATCGGCGATACGATACGGGTGTCGCTTACCGGTTATCCGGTGGAAGAAGTGTGGGTAGCCTGGGAAATTCTCAAGGCCCTAGGACTCCGGCAGCGTGGGCCGACCCTGGTGAGCTGCCCGACCTGCGGGCGCTGCCGCATCGATCTGGTGGGACTGGCCACCGAGGTCGAGCGTCGCCTGCGCGTCTATACGGCGCCGTTCACGGTGGCGGTGATGGGATGCGCGGTCAACGGCCCGGGAGAGGCGCGCGAGGCGGATGTTGGCGTGGCCGGCGGTGCGGGCGAAGGGCTGTTGTTCCGGCATGGCGTGGTGGTGGGCAAGGTTCCGGAGGAACGTCTTGCGGATGCTCTGCTCGATGAAATTGCCAGCATGCTGAAGGAAGAAGGACGCGGACAATAAAATGGCTATCGGGTTCCGCATGTGCTAGCATGAAACATTTGGTTCCCATTGCAAGGGCCATGTGATTGCCGTCATGGAATATGGGCGCGCCATGAGGGCAGGGTGTTTTTCCTGGATGCGGCGCTTCGTTCATTTCTTATCCATTTGTCAACAATGAGGTTGTTCCCATGCGTTATTCCCAATATTTCCTGATAACCACCAAGGAAACTCCGGCGGAAGCCGAAACAGTAAGTCACCAGCTGATGCTGCGAGCGGGCATGATCCGCAAGGTGGCGACGGGTATCTACAACTATTTGCCTCTGGGGCTGCGTTCCATCCGCAAGATGGAGCAGATTGTCCGGGAAGAGATGGATCGCTCCGGCGCCATCGAATTGCACATGCCGATGGTGGTGCCGGGAGAGCTGTGGCGCGAATCGGGGCGCTGGGAAAAATACGGCAAGGAGCTGCTGCGGTTCAAGGATCGCAAGGATGCGGAGTTTTGCCTGGGCCCGACCCACGAGGAAGTGGTGACCGACATTATCCGCAACCTGGTCCGTTCGTACCGCCAGCTGCCGCTGAACGTCTACCAGATCCAGACCAAGTTCCGTGACGAAATCCGGCCGCGTTTCGGGCTTATGCGCGGGCGGGAATTCATCATGAAGGACGCCTACTCTTTCGATATGGATGATGCGGGGGCGGCAAACGCCTATCAGAAGATGTACGATGCCTACTGCCGGATCTTCGAACGCTGCGGCCTGAAGTTCCGGGCTGTGGAGGCGGATTCCGGCGCCATCGGCGGATCCAGCTCGCACGAATTCATGGTGCTGGCGGAAAGTGGCGAGGATGCCATCGTCTCCTGCGATTCCTGTCATTATGCGGCCAATGTGGAAAAGGCGGAGCTGGTTTCCCGGGAGGAGGGAACTCCGCAGCCGTCCGAAGACCTGCGCAAGGTGGCGACCCCCGGGCAGAGGACGATCGAGGAGGTCGCCGCGTTTTTGAATATTCCGCCTGCGCGTCTGGTGAAGACGCTTGTTGTGCGGACGGATGCCGGAGAAGTGCTGGCGGTGTTGCTGCGGGGCGACCGTGAACTGAACGAAATCAAGTTGTGTCATGTGCTGAACTGCAACGCGGTGGAAATGGCGCCGGAAGAAGTGGTGCGTGAAGTGACCGGAGCACCTCCCGGATTTGCCGGACCGGTGGGCCTAAAGGTGAAGATTCTGGCCGACAACGAGGTGCGTGGCCTTGCGGACTTTGTGACAGGCGCCAACGAAGAGGGCTTCCACCTGATGGGTGTGAACAACGGACGGGACTTTTCCGTTGCGCAGTGGGGCGATCTGCGTATCGCTTCCGCCGGTGATCCCTGCCCGCGCTGTGAGGGCGGCCATTTGGAAATGTGGCGCGGTATTGAGGTCGGTCATGTTTTCAAGCTGGGCACCAAGTATTCCGCTGCGCTCAAGGCTACGGTGCTGGATGAGAACGGCGAGTCGGTTACGCCCATCATGGGTTGTTACGGCATTGGCATTGGACGCACGGTGGCAGCCGCCATCGAACAGAACCACGATGAAAACGGCATTGTGTGGCCCATGGCCTTGGCGCCTTTCCAGGTTCTGGTGACCGCCATCAATCCCAATCAGGAAAACATTCGCACGGCGGCGGAGCAGCTCTATGCCGATTTGCAGGCGGCCGGCATCGAGGTGCTGTACGATGATCGGGACGAGCGTCCTGGAAGCAAGTTCAAGGATGCCGATCTCATCGGAATCCCCTTGCGGATTACGGTGGGCGATCGGGGACTGAAAAATGGGGAAGTGGAGTTGCTGGAACGGCGCGGCGGCGTGAAGACGATGCTGCCGGTTGCCGAAGCGGCGTCGCGTGTGGCCGAAATGGTGCGGGAAGCCTTGCGTTGAGGATTTTCTTAAAGGCATATCCGTTGAAGGGGGCATACAATGAGAGAACAGGCGCGGAAAAAACTGTTTTTTGCGCTGGATGTGGATGATATGCAGAAAGCCGCCCGCTGGGTGGAGCGGCTTAAAGGGCGGATTGGCGGATTCAAGGTGGGCAAGCAGCTGTTTACCGCCTGCGGGCCGGAAGTTGTCAAAATGATCCGCGCGGCGGGAAGCGAAGTCTTTCTGGATCTTAAATATCACGATATTCCCAATACGGTGGCGGGAGCCTCGTTGGAAGCGGCACGCCTTCAGGTGAAAATGTTCAACGTGCATGCGCTGGGCGGCCGGGAAATGATGACGGCCGCGGTTTCGGCGCTGCGTGGTTATGATGGCGGTGCGCGGCCCCTGCTGCTGGCGGTGACGGTGTTGACTTCCATGCATGCCGAAGCTTTGCACGAGGTGGGCATGGAGCTTGAGCCTGGTGTTTTGGTGCCGCATCTGGCCAGGCTTGCGCAGGACTGCGGTGTTGACGGCGTGGTGGCTTCCCCCAGGGAGATAGAGAGCATCCGCAGGGTGTGCGGCCCCGATTTTCTGATTGTTACGCCTGGGGTGCGTCTGGCGAACGCCGGCGCCGATGATCAGAAACGGGTGGCGACTCCGGCGGAGGCGGTGCGCGCCGGGGCGGATTTTCTGGTCGTGGGGCGGCCGATTGCGCAGGCTGCCGATCCGGAAAGTGCCGCGGAAGCCATTGTTGAGGAAATGGCCAGGGCGCTTGCGGGGTGCTGAGACTGTGACGGAATTGGTCTACGGTATCCATTCGGTGGAACATGAATTGTTGTCCGGCAGGCGGCATCCCAGGACGCTGTACCACTGCGAAGCCTGCGCCCGGGGCGGGGAACTGCTGGCTTTGGCGCAGCGTTGCGGCGTTGCAGTGCAAACGGTTTCCAGAACCGAGCTGGAACGCTTGACGGGTGCGTCTGAACATCAGGGGGTCGCGCTGCGGGTGGATGCTTTTTGTTATCTTTCCCTGGAAGAGCTGGTTCATTCCTGCCGTGATGAGCGGCACGCCCTGTTGCTGATAATGGATGGCATTACCGATGCCAGAAATTTCGGGGCGATACTGCGGAGCGCGGACGCTGCCGGATGCCGGGGGGTCATCATTGCCAAAGATCGTGCTTGCCCGGTGACGGCGACGGTGCATAAGGTATCCAGCGGCGCGTTGGCCCATGTCGCGGTGTGTCGGGTCGTCAATTTGGTGCGCGCCATGGAATATGTCAAAGCGGCGGGCTTTTGGATATTCGGCTTGGCGGCGGAAAGCGCCGAACCGGTTTTTGGGCAGGATTTGCGGGGCAAGGTAGCTCTGGTTATGGGGAATGAGGAAAAGGGACTGCGCCCCCAGGTTCGCAGGGAATGCGATATGCTTCTTTCAATTCCCATGCAGGGCAGGGTTTCTTCGCTGAATGTCTCTGTTGCGGCTTCCATTGCCATGTTTGAGGTGGTGCGCCAACGGCTTTGAGCGAAGAATTGTGTCGAAAAAAAATGGAGCGGTGAAAAATTTCTCTTGCTTTTGCCGCTTCGATGGGATATAGGTCAGTGGTTGCGCTGGCGTAGCTCAATCGGTAGAGCAGCTGACTTGTAATCAGCAGGTTGCGGGTTCAATTCCTGTCGCCAGCTCCAGTGAGTTCGGCAGCGGCGGATCTTTTTACAATTTCATCTGGAGGGTTTCCCGAGCGGCCAAAGGGAGCAGACTGTAAATCTGCCGTCGACGACTTCGGAGGTTCGAATCCTCCCCCCTCCACCACTCAAGGTGTATTCCGGATGAATGTCCGGTGATATAGGGGAGCAGGAGATACATTGGTATCGTTGGTACTGCGGATATGACTTGGCAGGAGTCCTTGAGAGTTGGATTTGGGCGGGAGTAGCTCAGTTGGCTAGAGCATCAGCCTTCCAAGCTGAGGGCCGCGGGTTCGAATCCCGTTTCCCGCTCCAGGTTTTCTCATATCGACAGACAAGGCAGGCCCACATAGCTCAGGCGGTAGAGCGCATCCTTGGTAAGGATGAGGTCATCGGTTCAAGTCCGATTGTGGGCTCCATTTTTTTTCGGTTTCAGAAAAAATTAACGAAGATTTGAAAAGTTCAAAAGTCCTAGGGAGGGATTGAGCGATGGCGAAGGAGAAATTTGTAAGGACAAAGCCGCATGTAAATATTGGTACGATTGGGCACGTTGACCATGGAAAGACGACGTTGACGGCAGCCATTACGAAAGTTATGGCCGAGAAGGGTATGGCCCAGTTCCGTGCTTTTGATTCCATCGACAATGCTCCCGAGGAGCGGGAGCGTGGAATTACGATTGCAACGGCGCATGTGGAGTATGAGACGGAAAAACGTCATTATGCGCATGTAGACTGCCCGGGTCATGCAGACTACGTAAAGAACATGATTACCGGTGCGGCCCAGATGGAC
>JAFPZV010000250.1 GCA_017417085.1 Deltaproteobacteria bacterium
ACTCTTTTCGTTTTTTTGTTTCTACGCTATAGGCGGACAGTTTCATCCGGCCGTGAGCCTTCCGTTTTGCCGAAACGCCGGTCCAGATAGCGAGCCAGAGCATCCTGCCAGGAGGGCACCGCTTTTCGCGTTGCCGCGCGGTATTTCTCCTTGGAGAGCAACGAATAGGCGGGGCGCGGCGCGGGAAGGGGATATTCGCAGGTTGCAATGGGCTGGATTCGCCGCACCTTGAGCCGCGCGTCCCGTGCCTGTGCGCCGGCAATGATTTCCATGGCGAAGGCATGCCAACTGCAGGCCCCTTCGTTGGAAAAATGGTACATGCCGTAATGGCCGCTTTCCAGAAGCCACAGTATCGCTTGCGCCAGATCGTCGGTCAAGGTCGGCGAACCGATCTGATCGGCCACCACACGCAGCTCCTCGCGTTCGGAGGCAAGCCTGAGCATCGTTTCCACAAAGTTGGGCCCCCCTTCGCCGTAGAGCCAACTGGTGCGCACGATCAGAAAGCGTTTCAGTCCGCTGGCCAGGATGGCCTGCTCGCCTGCCAGTTTGGAGCGGCCGTAGGCCGAGCGCGGTCCGGTGGCATCCTCTTCGCAATAGGGGCTTTGCCTGTCTCCTGCAAAGACGTAATCGCTGGAAATGTGAACCAGTGCTGCTTCGTGCCGCTGTGCCCAGGTTGCCAGCAGGCCTGGAGCCGTGCCGTTGATCTGCATGGCCAAAGCCTCTTCGCTTTCGCAGCGGTCGACGGCGGTATGGGCGGCACAGTTGATGACGAGTTCCGGGCAGTGCACTTCAAGCGCCGCTTCCACGGTTTCCGGCTGGCAAAAGTCGATATCGGGCCGATCCAGCACGCTCACTGCCCCATCCTTCGGCAACAGTTGCCGCATCTTTTGCCCCAGCATGCCGTTGCAGCCCAGAAGCAGCGTTTTCATGACAGGCGCTCCCCATACATGGACTGGTAGTAGTCGCGGTAGGAACCGTCCAGGACCGCACGCAGCCAGCCGTCATGCTTCAGATACCATTCCACGGTCCGGCGCAGGCCCTCCCGGAAGGTGGTTTGCGGTTCCCAACCCAGTTCTCGCCGGATTTTGGTGGCGTCAATGGCATAGCGCCGGTCATGGCCGGGACGATCCGTAACGAAGCGGATCAGCGAGGTTCTCGGCGCGCCGGAGGACAGGGGCCCGGCCAGTTCATCCAGCAGGTTGCAGATGGATGTTACAATGTCGATGTTGGCCTGCTCGTTGTTGCCGCCGATATTGTAGGTCTGTCCCGGAATGCCCTTTTCCAGAACGGTGCGCAGCGCGCGGCAGTGATCCTCCACGTAGAGCCAGTCGCGCACGTTGCGGCCGTCGCCGTAAACCGGCAGATCCTTTCCATGCAGCGCGTTGTTGATGATCAGCGGTATCAGTTTTTCCGGAAACTGGAAGGGGCCGTAGTTGTTGGAGCAGTTGGTGATCAGCACGGGCAGACCATAGGTGTGAAAGCTGGCGGCGGCCAGATGATCCGAGGCGGCCTTGCTGGCGGAATAGGGAGAGCGGGGCGCGTAGGCGGTCTCCTCGGTGAAACGGCCGGTTTCGCCCAGCGATCCGTAGACCTCGTCGGTACTGACATGCAGGAAACGGCGCTGCGCCGTTTCTTTTCCCCAAGCTGCGCGGGCCGCTTCCAGCAGGGTGAAGGTACCGACAATATTGGTCTGCACAAAATCGCCCGGGCCGACGATGCTGCGATCCACATGGGATTCGGCGGCAAAGTGGACGATTGCGTCGGGCTGTATTTCTTCAAAAAGGCAGCGGACCAGAACGGCGTCGGCGATGTCGCCTTTCACGAAGCGGTAACGGGAATCGCCGACCACGTCCGCGAGGTTCGCGAGGTTTCCCGCATAGGTCAGCTTGTCCAGATTGACGAGGTTTTCGGCAAGATGATGATGTAAGGCAAAACGCACGAAGTTGGAACCGATGAAACCGCATCCTCCCGTTACCAACAACGTTTTCAGCATGGACTGTGTTCTCCTTTGTTTCATAATGCTTGCGCAGGGGAAGGCGCGAGAAACATTTCCCGACGAAAGATTCTTCCATGGTACGTTTTGTTGCCCTGCAACTCAATCAAGAAATAACGAGTGCGCGCCTTTTGTCTTTTCCCCTGGGAGATTTTTCAGGCGTTGCGTTTTTCCTGCTGTTCCTCCTCGGTTTTGCAGTCGATGCAGAGCGTGGTAACTGGCCGGGCGCGCAGACGTTCCAGTCCGATCTCTTCACCGCAGGATTCGCAGATGCCAAATTCGCCGTCATCAATGCGTTTGAGTGCTTCCTTGATCTTCATGATGAGCTTGCGCTCACGCTCGCGAATGCGCAGTTCAAAGTTGCGGTTCGATTCCATTTCGGCACGGTCTGTCGGATCGGCAAAGACATTTTTCTGGGTAGACATTTCGGTGACCGTCTTTTCCGCGCCGTTGAGCAGTTCCTGCATCTGCTTTTCCAGCAGTTTGCGGAATTCGTTCAATTGCTCTTTGGTCATGTTTTCTCCCTTCTGATGAATCGGCACATTGTAGGGTGTTTGTTTCCGGACCATCA
>JAFPZV010000251.1 GCA_017417085.1 Deltaproteobacteria bacterium
ATACCGCTCCAAGATCAACCTGCAGCCATTCTGTACGGCTGTTTGTTGCTGCCCGCCACCAGGTACGCGCGTCTTCCTCAGTCGCTCTTGCCGGTTCATGCCCTTCCGCGCAGGAGGAGGCAAAAGCCGCTTTCCCCACGCTGAGAAGCATCCAGGCCGGGTCCCGCCAGGGATCGCCATCCGTGGCCATAGGCCAGTCGCCGTAACGCTGGTTGCAGAAGAGCTCCCCATCTGTGTCGAAACCCGCAGGCCACAGGCCGACACGGCGCTCAAAATTATGGTTTACACTGATGCGCATCGTTGACGTATGCCACCATTGCCCTTGCATGTCCTGCATAGTAGAGCCGTGGCCCGCGCCGGGCAGGAAACCGCCGGGATGATAGGAGTAGGGATTGTTTTTCGCCAGGGTGAACGGACCCAGGGGACCGTCGCTGACATAGACCCCATCGGCATAGATGTTATATTCCGTGCCCGGGCATGCGTATTGCAGATAATACCTGCCTTCATGCTTTGTCATCCACGAGCCCTCGATGAAAGGCGCATTGGAGAACATGCCTCGGATCATCGCCTTGCGGTCATCCGGAATCTGATCCTCTCGCATGCCTCTGGCAGCCAGGAATGCCCGCATCTCCGCGTCGGCCTCTTCCTGTCCGAGAGGCTGAAGGCTGTGATCTTCTCCCGAGCGCTCAAACCCGATTTCAAAAGGACGTCCCTCGATCAGAACCTTTTTTTCTCCCTTGGGAAGCATCGTTTCCGCGTCCAATTCCACGCCCCAGATCGGGGTGGCGTTGGAGCAGCCCCAGTAAAAGTAGACCCTGCCGTCGTCATCGATAAACAGATTGGGGTCCCAAAAGGGAAAGTTCCCCGCTATTCTTTCATAGGGCCCGTTCAGAATATCCCGGGTGCGCCAGCGGTCGCAGCTTTCATCCCGGCGGGAAGCACAGAAGTATACCCACTCGCCCATCACGCGCACGTCAGGGGCATAATCATACAGCGGCAGTTCTTGGGGAAGCCGATGGTTTTGCCAATGCGCCAGGTCATCCGACACCCACACGCCCAGGGTCATGGACGCAAAGATGTAATAGCGGCCCTGAAAGCAGATCATGGAGGGGTCTGCCGCTTCACGACAGATTTTCATGTTTCCGCCCTGGCGTTGATCCAGATTGAACTGATACCGATAGTTCACATTCACAGGATTGCAAAAGTACCGCATTATTTTTCCTCCTACGCTGTCAGTTAAGCTGGAGAGGCTCTGCCGGGTCTGCCTGTCGGTTCGGCTCAAACTCCTGGCATTCAGTTTCGTTTTCCTTGCTTCCGTCAAATTTGCGGAAACGTTTCACACAGGTTCTGGACATATACCAGACCACAAAGGCGGGCACAAAGAAGGTGATGATGGGCATCACCTGCGGGAACAGCGCCGCCAGGATGAAGCCGCCCACGGCAACTGCCAGGGCCAGCAGCGTCTGGGGGAAGCGGGACAGCATATGAATGACGGCGTTATGGATGATTTGCCGGTTGGTCAGTTGAAACCGGGCCAGCGTGGGAAATGTCCAGAGCATCAGCGCCGCCGTCAGCAATGCCAGCACAAAGATTACTGCGCACAACAGGCGGATCAGCAGCGTTCCTTCCATCTGCATCAGAATGTACCAGTCCGCGGCCAGGAATCCGACGACCAGCATAAACAGCAGCGTCAGCACAGTACCCTGGCGAAAATTATCCTTGAAGGCCTGCCAGAAGGGTCGGAAGATGGTCGGCGCTTCTTTTCGCTCAATC
>JAFPZV010000252.1 GCA_017417085.1 Deltaproteobacteria bacterium
GCTTTCTGTTTGATGCCGTTTCCCTGCTGGCCCTGCTTGCGGTTGGGGTCGCCGCACTGCGGCGGATCTTCTTTCCGCCGGACTATCTTGCAAGCCGCTACGTCGGAGCGCGCAGCGGCGAAGCCTTCCTTATCCTGGGCTTCATCGCGCTGTTGATGCTCGCCTATTTTATCCTGAACGGCGCCCGTATCGCCCTGGGCTCCATGCACAATGCGCCGTGGATGCCCATTTCCCGGATGGCGGGCCATTTTCTGGACGGTCTTTCGCCGCGGACGCTTCATGGCGTTGCGGAGTGCGCCTGGTGGCTTCATGCCGTGGTGCTGCTGGCCTTCATGAACCTGCTGCCGCGCAGCAAGCACATGCATATCCTCACGGTCATTCCCAATATTTTCTTCCGCAAGCTGGAACAGCCCGATCTGCCGTCCCGGGAGGATTTTTCGTCCGGCACGGCCTTTGGCGTGGCAGACTCCAAAGATTTCACCTGGAAGGATCTGCTGGATACCTTTTCCTGCGCGGAATGCGGACGCTGCCAGGAAGTCTGCCCGGCCTTTCAGACCGGAAAGCCCTTAAGCCCCCGCGACATCGTCCACAACATAAAGATCCATCTGCTTGCCGGGGGGAAGCTGGGACCGCTGGTAGGGGCCTTTGGCGAGGGCCACTGCTCCGGGGAGGAGCTGTGGAGCTGCACCGCCTGCGGCGCATGCCAGAATATCTGTCCGGCTTTGATTGAGCATCCCGGAAAGATCCTGCGGATGCGCCGTTTTCTGGTGGAGATGCAGGCGCGTTTTCCGGAAGAGCTGTACGGCTTTTTTGAAAATATGGAACAGCGTGGCAATCCCTGGGGGATAATGCCGGCCGAACGGGAACGCTGGGCGGCGGCGCAGACGGTGAGGGAATTTGTTCCGGGAAAGACCGAATGGCTCGTGTACGTGGGCTGCGCGGGCGCCTTCGATAGCCGCTGCCAGCAGGTGCTGCGGGCGTTGTGCCGCGTCCTGGACGCGGCGGGGCTGGACTGGGGAACCCTGGGCAATGCGGAGCTCTGCTGCGGCGAGAGCCTGCGGCGCCTGGGCAACGAGTACATGTTCGAGAAGATGGCGCAGGAAAATGTCCGCTGCCTGCAGGAGCATGGAGTCGGCAAGGTGATGACGGTCTGCCCGCACTGCTTTTCCACGCTGAAAAATGACTACCGTGCCTATGGGGCGGATTTTGAGGTCTGGCATCACAGCCAGGTGCTGGCCCATCTGGCGCAGAGCGGGCGCTTGCGCCTTGCGCCGGCGGATCTGTGGGGCAAGGTGCTGTATCATGATCCCTGCACGCTGGGCCGTCACAACCGTGAATTTGCCGCGCCCCGCGCGGTTGTCGCCGCAAGTTGCGGGCAGATGCCGCTGGAATTTCCCCGCCATGGGGAAGAGGGCTTTTGCTGCGGCGCCGGCGGCGGTCGGATGTGGATGGAGGAAAGCACCGGGGAGCGGATCAACCGCACCCGCCTGCGTGAGGGGCTGGCGCTTGCCCCCGATACGCTTTGCACTGCCTGCCCGTATTGCCTGATAATGCTGGAGGATGCCGCAAAGGATGAGGGCCTTGAGCTCAAGGTACGCGATATTGCCGAAATAACGGCGCAGGCCCTGCAGGAAGCCGGGTGAACGCCCCGCTTTCGGGAAATGACTCAAAACATGTTGTGGAATACATGGAAAGGTTGACAACTATGATTGGACAACAGGATGGTCTGGCAATTGCCAGAGGAGAGCACGGGACCCTGCATTTGCTGCCCAGGATGGCCAACCGGCACGGCCTGATCGCCGGTGCCACCGGAACCGGCAAGACCGTGACGCTCAGGGTTTTGGCGGAGCATTTCAGTAACTTGGGGGTGCCGGTCTTTCTGGCGGATGTGAAGGGCGATCTGTCGGGGATGCTTGAACCCGGAGAAGGTACATCCAAGGTGATGCAGCGCGCTGCCGAACTCGGTTTGAGCGATTTTTCCCTGCAGGGTTTTCCGGTGGAATTCTGGGATGTGTTTGGCGAAAAGGGACATCCTCTCCGGGCGACGGTCTCTGATATGGGCCCCCTTCTGATGACGCGCCTTCTGGGACTCAACGATACGCAGAGCGGTGTTTTGACGCTGACCTTCAAGGTGGCCGACGATCATGGCCTGCTGCTTCTGGATCTGAAGGATCTGCGGGCGATGCTGCAGTTTGTCGGCGAGAATGCCGCCCGCGTCCGCACCGAGTACGGCAATGTCAGTGGCGCCAGCATCGGCGCGATCCAGCGCGCGCTGCTGCGGCTGGAAAACGAGGGCGCGGGGCTCTTTCTTGGCGAACCGGTTCTGGCGCTGGACGATCTCATGCGGGTGGATGCGCGGGGGCGCGGCGTGATCAACATTCTCTCCGCCGAGCGCCTGATGAGTTCCCCCAGCATGTATGCCGCCTGCCTGCTCTGGATGATGGCCGCCCTGTTCGAGCAGCTGCCGGAAGTCGGCGATCCGCCCCAGCCGAAGCTGGTCTTTTTCTTTGACGAGGCGCATCTGTTGTTCAGCGATCTGCCGCGGGTATTGCAGGACAAGATCGAACAGATTATCCGGTTGATCCGCTCCAAGGGAATTGGCATCTATTTTGTTACGCAGAATCCGCTGGATATCCCCGATGTCATTCTGGGGCAGCTGGGCAACCGGGTGCAGCATGCGCTGCGCGCCTATACGCCGCGGGATCAGCGGGCGGTGCGCGCGGCCGCCCAGACCTTCCGGGTCAATCCGGGACTGGATGTGGAGCGGGTCATTGGTGAACTGGGGGTGGGCGAGGCACTGGTTTCGCTGCTGGATGAAAAGGGCATTCCGCAGCCGGTGGAGCGCGCCCTGATCTATCCGCCGGTGAGCCGTATGGCGCCGTTGGATGCCCGGGAGGTGGAAGA
>JAFPZV010000253.1 GCA_017417085.1 Deltaproteobacteria bacterium
AAGAGGAAGGAGAAAATAGGCGGCTTTTTCCTTGGATTTCTGCCCTATACGGTGATGCTGGTTGTGCTGCTGGGGTTGATTTTGATGGAACCGGATCTGGGCAGCGCGGTGGTGGTGGGCACGGTGGGCGCCACCATCATGTTTGTGGCAGGTGTCAAGTTCCGGTATCTGCTGATGGCGGCGCTTACGGGCGGACCATTGCTTTATATGGCAATTGTAAAGGTACCCTACAGGCGGGAACGGTTGTTGGCTTTCCTTAACCCCTGGGCTACTCCGGATATGTCGGGCTATCAGATTATCCAGAGCCAGATTGCCTTCGACAGCGGAGGTTTCTGGGGACAGGGACTGGGACAGGGCATTCAGAAGCTGTTCTATCTCCCGGAGGCGCATACCGATTTTATCTTTTCCGTTCTGGGAGAAGAACTGGGCTTTGTCGGAGTGCTGGCAGTGGCCGGGATGTTTCTGGCCCTGGTGCTTCTGGGATTGCGGGTGGCGTTGCATACTGCCGATCCTTTTGGGCGTTATCTGGCGGTGGGAACAACGGTACTTGTTGGGCTGGAGGCTTTTTTGAATATTGCGGTGGTGCTGGGCATGCTGCCGCCCAAAGGCATGGCACTGCCGTTTATTTCCTATGGTGGTTCCAGTTTGATGTGCTGTTTGTTGGCGGTGGGGTTGCTGTTAAGCGTTTCCCGCTACGGTGAGCGGGAGGTGGAGAAGAACTCGTGAAGATTGTTGTGGCCGGTGGAGGAACCGGTGGACACGTTTTTCCGGCTTTGACTGTGGCTCAGGAGTTTCGGAACGCGGGCCATGAGGTCCTGATGGTGGGTACGGCGCATGGTCTGGAGGTGACTTTGGCACCAAAGCGCGGTTTTGAACTGGCCATGATAGATATCCATGGTTTTACCGGGCAATCCTTGAGCTACCGCTTCGGATTTTGCCTGCTGTTGGTACGGAGTGTCTGGCAGTCCCTGAGATTGTTGCGGCGTTTCCGTCCTGATGTGGTGCTGGGTGTGGGAGGCTATGTTTCGGCTCCGGTCCTGGTAGCAGCCAGAGTGCTGGGCATTCCTTATGTCCTGCATGAACAGAATGCCATTCCCGGTGCCGTAAACCGTTTGATGGGACGTTGGGCGCGTTGCGTCTGCCTGTCGTTTCCCGACGAGACCGGGATCTTTGCGCATTCCGTTTTGACAGGCAACCCGGTGCGCAGCGATATTTTCGCCTGTCCCGAGATCCCGGGCGAACCACCCGCGCTTTTGGTGTTTGGTGGCAGTCAGGGAGCTCGTGCCCTCAATCAGGCCATGGTGGCGGCTTTGCCGTTGCTGGAGACGTGGCGCGGCCGTTTGCGGATTCACCATCAGACGGGCGCGGCGGATCTGGAAACGGTACGTGCCGGTTATCGGAATGCGGGCTGGGACGAAGGGAACGTGGTTCCGTTTATAGACGATATGGCGGGTGCCTATTCGGAAGCGCAGCTGGTACTCTGCCGTGCAGGTGCGACCACATTGGCAGAGCTGGCCGGTTGTGGACGGCCTGCAGTGCTGGTGCCTTTTCCATTTGCGGCCCATGATCACCAGATGAAGAACGCGCGGGCTTTGGAAAAAAGAGGCGCTGCGCTGGTTTTGCCGCAGGCGGAACTGACGCCGGAACGTCTGGCGGCCCTGATAGGCGAGCTGCTTGACGATCCGGCACGACTGCGGAAAATGGGCGCCGCAATCCGCGCTCTGGCACGGCCGGATGCGGCCGGAAACATCGTACGCGAATGTTTGCGTTGTATGAAGAACAATCGGGCAGCCGCACAATGAAAAGATAATTGGGTTGAGGACAAGTTATGTACGGAAGAATTCGCAATATTCATTTTGTGGGCATCGGCGGCATCGGCATGAGCGGGATCGCCGAACTGCTGATCAATCTTGGCTATAATGTTTCGGGGTCAGATTTGCGGGAAAGTGACATTACCCGGCGTCTGGCACAACTGGGTGGACGCATCGCGTTGGGACATTCTGGAGAGAATGTGCAGGACGCGGATGTGGTGGTGGCCTCAACTGCGGTGCGTGCCGACAATCCGGAGATAGTTGCGGCCCGGCAACGGATGATACCGGTCATTCCGCGCGCGGAGATGCTGGCCGAATTGATGCGCATGAAGCATGGTATCGCGGTGGCCGGGGCTCACGGCAAGACGACTACCACCAGCATGATTGCATGGGTACTTTTCAGTTGCGGTGTCGATCCGACCGCGGTTATTGGTGGACGTTTTGATGCCCTGGGTTCCAACGCCAAACTGGGACAGGGCAATTTTCTGGTGGCGGAGGCCGATGAATCGGACGGATCGTTTTTGCGGCTCAGCCCGGTTATCGCCGTGGTGACCAATATTGATGCAGAACATCTCGATTACTATCGGGATCTGGAGCACATCAAGCAGAGCTTTGCCGATTTCATTAACAAGATTCCTTTTTTTGGTCTTGCAGTCCTCTGCTTTGACGATCCCAATGTCCAGTCGCTGATTCCCAAGGTGCAGAAACGGTTTACCACCTACGGTTTCAATCCGCAGGCGGATTACTGCGCTTCCAATATTTCCGGTACCTGTTTCAACACCGCCTTTACACTCTCTTTCAAAGGAGAGGAGATCTGCGAAGTGACGCTGAAAGTGCCGGGCAAGCACAATGCACTAAATGCGTTGGCCGCAATCGCGGTAGGCAGGGAATTGAATTTGCCATTTGCGGACATTGTTAACGCGCTTCAGTCGTTTTGCGGCGTGCGGCGGCGTTTTCAGCTGCGCCATGAGGGCGAAGGCATCATGGTGGTGGACGATTATGCGCATCATCCGACCGAAATTCGGGCGACACTGGCAGCAGCCCGCGCCGGTTGGGACAAGCGCCTGATAGTGGTGTTTCAGCCGCATCGCTACACTCGTACCCAGGCACTGTTCAGCGAGTTTCTGACGGCGTTTTACGATGCCGACGAGTTGCTGGTGCTGGA
>JAFPZV010000254.1 GCA_017417085.1 Deltaproteobacteria bacterium
TAGTAAAGGTCACGATATTCCGTATCGCTCAGTTCCGGCGTGTCAATCCCCAGCAGACGAACTTTTCCCACATTCTGCACCGAGATGGTATCGCCATCGTGGATCCGCGACACGATACCGGACAATTCCCGGCACTCGGCCGACGCACTACCTGCCAGTACCAGAACAACAAACCACGCAAACACCCATACAAACCTTGTCTTCATTCCCGCCCCCACAACAACCGGGAAAAAAATCCCATCAGAAAGCCCCACGCCAAATTGAAAAAAAGCGTGATAAACGGCGTCATGTACCCCAGTCCCAATCCCAGCATGCCATGCGGCGTACGCTGCGGAAACAGGAAAAACAGCTGAAAGGCCGTTGGCAAAAGCGCAATCAATAAACCCTTACGCGCCCAGCGACGACGGGCGGAACGTACCGTAAAAAAATAGAGGAGCCCCCATAGCCCGCCGATTATCATACGCGGGCAAAGCCATTCCATCTTGAAAACCGCCCCCGTAATCCCTGGCACCGTAATGCCCCGCAGGCCCAACAGAGCTAACAGGACGCCAATCACAAGAGCGGCCAGCAGACCGCCGCAAAAACAGGTAGCCAACAACGCTCCGCTCCGCTGTTCCTCTTCCCGTTCCTGATTAATGATGCGATATACCTGCTGTTCTGCCATAGTCCCCCCTTTGGAAAATCCTTTAAAAAGTGCCGGATTTTTCGCTTACGGCATCATCGGTGCAAACATATTTCGGCCTCGCGTCCATCCTCATGGATATTCCTATAAAAAAAGCGGCAAAAGCGCCGCCTTTTTCTGAAGTTTTTACCACTTGTTATATTTGATGATCCTTGAAACGGCTTCTTCCGCATCCGCGCGATCACCAAAAGCCGACAGACGGAAAAAACCCTCGCCGCTGGGGCCGAAACCGCTGCCCGGCGTCCCGACCACGTAGCACCCCGCCAGCAGTTTGTCGAAGAACTCCCAACTGCTCAGATTGGCTGGTGTTTTCATCCACAGGTACGGCGCATTCACCCCACCGTAGACCGTAAAGCCGGCCTTGCCCAGGCCGGAACGGATAATCCGCGCATTTTCCATGTAATAGGCGATAATCTCCCTGGTCTGTTTCCAGCCTTCCGGTGAATAGACCGCAGCCGCAGCTCTTTGCACCGGATAGGAAACGCCGTTGAACTTGGTGGACTGCCGACGGTTCCACAATTTATTGAGCGGTATCCTTTCGCCTTTTGCAGTACGCGCCATCACACCATCCGGAATCACGGTGAAGGCGCATCGCACACCGGTAAAGCCCGCAGTTTTGGAAAAACTGCGGAATTCCAGCGCGCAGCGTTCGGCGCCAGGAATCTCGTAAATGCTGTGCGGAATTGCCGGATCGGTAATATAAGCCTCGTAGGCGGCGTCAAAAAAGAGCAGGGCGTCCGTTTGCAACGCGAAATCGACCCATTTCTTCAGGACCTCGCGGGATGCAACCGCACCGGTAGGATTGTTGGGGAAACAGAGATAAATAATGTCGGCGCGTTCTGACGGCAAATCCGGGAGAAAACCATTTTCCTCCAGGCAGGGCATATAGATCAAACCCTGATAGTAGCCTTTCTCATCGGCTTCGCCGCTGCGCCCGATCATCACATTGGTGTCATTGTAGACCGGATAGACCGGATCGCCCAGCGCCACCCGGTTGTCAAGGGCCAAAATATCCAGGATATTGGCCGTATCGCACTTGGCACCGTCAGAAATGAATATTTCTCCTCCATTCAGTGTCACACCCAGCGGTTTGTACACCTTTTCAATCAGGGTCTCGATCAGGAAAGGATAGCCCTGCTCGGGACCATACCCGTGAAAGGTTTCCTTGCGTCCCAGATCCTCCACTGCCGCATGAAAAGCCTCCAAAACCGCCGGTGGCAGCGGCTGGGTCACATCGCCTATGCCAAGGCGGATAATCTTCGCCTCCGGATGTTCCTGCGCGAAAGCTTTCACCCGACGACCGATTTCCGGAAAGAGATACCCCGCTTTCAGCTTCAAATAACTGTCATTGATTCTGGCCATTTCTCGTCTCTACCATCCTTCTTGTTCTTGGGCAAGACACCTGACGTGTCATGTTCTGTTCAATCCCGAGCATCCTCATTTGATGCCCAGCACATCCTGCATGTCGTAAAGTCCCGGAGCTTGTCCAGACAGCCAGAGAGCCGCCCGCACCGCGCCACGGGCGAACATGTCGCGGGTCATGGCACGATGGGTCAGTTCGATACGCTCTCCCATGCCAATGAAGTAGACCGTATGTTCGCCGACTATATCTCCGCCACGCAGGGCCTGGATGCCAATCTCGCCGCGGGTACGTTCTCCGGTCTGGCCATGACGACTGTACACCGCAGACGAGGCAAGATCTCGCCCCAAAGCCTCCGCAACGACCTCGCCCATGCGCAGGGAAGTCCCGGAGGGGGCATCCTTTTTCCTGTTGTGATGCATCTCCAGAATTTCCACCTCGAAATCCGGTCCTAGCACCTTGGCCAATTCCTTCAGCATCCGCAGACAGACATTGACGCCCACACTCATATTGGGCGCAAAGACCACCGGAATTTCACGAGATGTGTCCTGAAGCTCCTTTTTCTGCTCCGCATTCAGCCCGGTCGTGCCGATAACCATGGGAACTTTCCGTGTGCGGCAAAATGCCAGATGCGCCATTGTTGCATCAACCGCGCTGAAATCAATCAGCACCGCACCATCCGCAAATGCCGCCTCCAGCGAATCGACCAGCGGCACACCCAGCGCGCCTCCTCCATCAAGCAGCCCCGCATCCTTGCCCAAATGCGGATGCCCAACGCATTCGACCGCACCCGCCAACACTGCATCGGACGTTTCGCGAATCGCCGCAATCAGACGCTTTCCCATCCGCCCGGCCGCGCCTGCAACCACCATCTTGACCATTGTCCGTCCCCTTTTGTTGTCCGTTTTTCCAAGCGGACTGTCATCACCCTGTCAGATCAGCCGATACTTGCGCAAGATCTGGCTCAACTTTTCGCGGTTGCCGGCGGAAAGCGGAGAAAGCGGCAGACGCAGCACTTCGCCGCATTTCCCCATCATGGCCGCGGCCGTTTTCACGGGAACAGGATTGGATTCGAGAAACATTGCCCGATGGATGGGCAAAAGCTCAAGGTGCAGTTTGCGAGCCTCTTCCCAGCGGCCTTCGTTGACTGCCGCCACCAAAGCCTTGACTTCCCTCGGCATAATATTGGCGGTCACGGAGATGACACCCTTGGCGCCACAAGCCATCATGGGAAAGGTCAAAAAATCGTCGCCGGAAATCACATCAAGCTTATCACCCGCGCCGGCGATAATTTCGCTGATCTGGGTCAAATTGCCGGAAGCCTCCTTGATGGCGACGATGTTGGGTATCTCCGCCAATCGCAAAACCGTTTCCGCCGTCATGTTGATACCGGTGCGCCCCGGCACGTTGTAGAGCACCTGCGGCAGATGCACCCGATCGGCAATCTGCCGGTAGTGCAGATACAGCCCCTCCTGACTGGGCTTGTTATAGTAGGGCGTGACCAGCAACACACCGTCTGCTCCCAGTTCCCGGGCGCGCTGGCTAATGTCTATCGCTTCGTGGGTGGCATTGGAACCGGTACCAGCCAGCACGGGCCGCCGCCCGT
Organism: Deltaproteobacteria bacterium; assembly: GCA_017417085.1. Next base: position 3,649 of record JAFPZV010000254.1, read on the forward strand.
TCACCTGCTCGACGCAGGCGCGAATCACCCTGTCATGTTCGCCATAGCTCAAGGTGGCCGATTCACCGGTGGTGCCACAGGGCACCAGCACATCCGTGCCATTTTCAATCTGGAATTCGATGAGTTCCCGGTAGGTGTCCTCATCGAAACGCCCCTCGTTGTCAAACGGGGTTATCAGCGCGACCATGGATCCCCTAAACATACTTTTGCCTCCGTTCAGTCACGAAAAAAAATTTTCTTGAGATAAAAGATTGCAAGAAACGGAAAATAAAGAGGCTTTTTCCGTTTCAAATCGTCAGATATCCTCCGGAATGGTCTCGCCACGCACCAGATCTTCGAAGGTTTCACGCTGCCGTACCGTCATGACTCTTTCACCCTGAACCATGATCTCCGGCACCCGGGGCCGGCTGTTGTAGTTGGAGCTCATGGTAAAGCCATAGGCGCCGGCAGAGGTGACCGCTATCAGATCGCCCGTTTCGAAGGCCGGAATTTCACGATCCTGCGCCAGAAAATCACCGGATTCGCAAATCGGCCCAACCACATCCGCTACCATCGTGCCCCGTTCGTCCACACTGCGATCCACCGCCATCAAACCGTGATAGGAGCCGTAGAGCGAAGGACGTATAAGATCGTTCATCCCCGCATCGGTGATGACGAACGTCTTGATCTCTCCCTTTTTGACATAGAGCGTCCGGCAGACCAGAATCCCGGCGTTGCCCACCAATACCCGTCCAGGTTCGAATACCAGCGTCACGGCCAAATCGCTGGTCGCCTTTTGGATTGCGGCGGCATAGTCTTCCAGATCGGGAGGCATCTCGTTATTGTAGGTGATGCCCAGTCCACCGCCCAGATCGAGATAGCGCAGATCCGCACCTTCGGCCTTGAGCGTACTGACCAGCGTGCGAATCTTGGCAATGGCATCCACAAACGGGGAAAGGCTGGTCAACTGACTGCCGATATGGCAATCTACCCCAACAACCTGGATATGCGGCAAACTCTGCGCCCGTTGATATTCTTCCAGCGCCTGAGCAATGTTAATGCCAAACTTGGCCTTTTTCATGCCGGTTGAAATATAGGGATGGGTCTGCGGATCAACATCCGGATTGACTCGCAACGCGATGGGCGCCTTCACTCCCAATGCTCCGGCTACCTCGTTGATCTTTTCCAGCTCGGCTGCAGATTCCACATTGAACATCATGATCCCGTTTTGCAGTGCTGCGCGGATCTCGCTTTCCGTTTTGCCTACTCCGGAATAGACAATTTTCCCCGGATCACAGCCAGCCCGAAGTGCCCGAAACAGCTCTCCTCCAGAAACGATATCAATACCCGCCCCAGCGTTGATGAACACCTTCATCACCGCCAGATTGCTGTTGGCCTTGGCCGAAAAACAAACCAAATGAGGCACCTCAGCAAAAGCCTTTTGAAAATGCCGGATGTGGCGTGCAAGCGTGGCGTGAGAATAAAGATAAAATGGCGTGCCTACCTTTTGGGCAATTTCCCTGACTGCCACATCCTCGCAGTACAGATCCTTTTCCCTGTAGTTGAAATGATTCATTGTCACCTCGATTGTGGGAGCACTTCCGTCCGCAGCACACGCTCCCTTTCAGTTCTTTTTCGTTCTCTAGAAACTGGAGACCACATCCGTTGAATCCGCGCTTTCGACACGCTGATTGTTCACCCGCCATACCGAGCGAACAGTGTACACATATTCACCAGCTGAGATATTGCGATCCATGAACGCGCTATCCAGGCAAACCACATCGTTGATGGGGGTAGATGGAACCGCCTCCCCCACCCTGCGGCGATAAATGTTGTAGCCGACAAAATCCGCCGTGCGCTGCCGCTCCGTAAGCGGAGTCCAATGCACCCGCAAACCCTCCGTGCGATGTTCCACCGTGAGATTGGCCGGTACCGGAGGAGCGGCAACAAAAACCAGATCCACCGATGCCGCATCACTGCGGCCGCTGGCCGCAACCGAGACTATCCGATACCGATAACCGGTATCGGCCACAGGAGGCCTGTCCTTAAAAGTCAGGCGATCATCCTCGCGCATCACTCCTTCCAGGTACTCCAGATCCACATCGCGCAAGGGCAAATCCGAAGCGGCGCACTCGACGCAGCCGGCGTCAGGAGCAAAACTGTCCCGGTACAGATCAAAACCCCGCAAATCCGTTAATGGCGCCCCATCTTCGCGCGTTTTCGGCAAATCCCACGAAATCAGCACCGTTCCGCCAATCTGGCGGGCACTCACATGAGAAGCAGAAGCCGGCAACTGACGCAAAGGAGGCCGGATCGGCCCCCGGACGCCGCAACCGGCCAAAAACATCAGAAAGCCCAGCGCCACAACACTCCAGCGCTTTCCCACCTTCCTCATGCCAACTCCCGTCTCGCCCGCTCAATTTCCCGGCGCACCGCTTCACGAGCCGTTCCGCCGGTAGCCGACCGCGCATTCACCGATGCCTCCAGTGTAACGCATTCATAAATATCCTTGTCGATCATCGGGGAA
>JAFPZV010000255.1 GCA_017417085.1 Deltaproteobacteria bacterium
CGGAAAAGCTGTTTGGCTCCCTCTTTTGGTCTGGCGCTTCCAGATGACGCTCCAGATCCGCTTCACGAAAGGCCGGAGACGTTTCGGCATGCACCCGCAACGGCGGCGTCACGATGTCGGGGACAATGCCACGCGCCTGAATGGAACGTCCCAGAGGAGTATAGTAGAGCGCGGTGGTCAGACGCAGGCCATAGTTGTCGATCAGGGGGATGATCGTCTGCACCGACCCCTTGCCAAAACTCGTCGTCCCCAGGATAACAGCCCGTTTGTGATCCTGCAGGGCTCCGGCGACGATCTCCGAAGCGCTGGCACTGCCGCCATTGATAAGAACCACTACCGGACAAAGCGGTTCCTGGCCATCGTTTTGGGCAAAGAATTGCTTCCGCGAGGCAGGCTCACGTCCCTCGGTGTAGACGACCAGCCCCTTGGTTAGAAAAACGTCCGCCACACGTACCGCCTCATCCAGCAATCCGCCGGGATTGTTGCGCAGATCCAGCACCAGACCATCCAGAGAACGTTGGTTCGTCCTGAAAAGCTCCGCGAGAGAGCGTTTCAGATCGCTTGCGGTATTTTCCTGAAATTGGGCGATCCGAACGCAGCCAAAACCTTTTTCCAGCATCCGGGCACGGACACTGACAATTTTGATGATCTTGCGCGTAAGGGAAATATTCTTGGGCACCGTTTGGTTGCCCCGCAGGATGGTAATGGTCATGCTTGTCCCCTTGGGACCACGCATGGCCCTCACGGCATCGGACAGCGACATCTCCTGGGTCAGCTTGCCATCGATCTTGACGATTCGATCCCCAGGCAAAATCCCGGCTCGATCCGCCGGAGTACCTTCAATGGGCGCCACCACCGTCAGCATGTTGTCACGTACCGTAATCTCCACGCCGATACCGCCAAATTCCCCCCTGGTGTCCGTCCGCATTTCCTGGAAATCTTCCGGCGTCAAAAGCGAGGAATGGGGATCCAGCGTCTGCAGCATGCCGTTGATCGCCCCCTGTATCAGCTCATTGGACTCCACCTTGCCCACATAGTTTTCCCGCACAATGGAGACCACGTCGGTAAACAGCTTGACACTCCGGTATATATCGTCCTTTACATTCCCGGCATACCCCGGACCGGCCATCAGCACCATTGCCACCAGCGCCACACGCCACGCCCACCATGCCACTCCGGTGCCTTTCATGAATCCCCCCTATCACCTTCTCGACAGCCACTTGAGCGGATTGACCGGCCCGCTCCGGTAACGAATTGCAAAATAGACGCTGGTACGGCCGTTGTACCCGGAACGGGCGATTACGTCCCCGCGCCGCACCGGCTCCCCAACTCGTCGCAACAGCCTCGCCGCTTGCGCGTACAGCGTATGAAAACCGTCGCCATGTTGGATAATTAACAGATTGCCATACCCGTAAAACGGGCTGGCAAAAACCACTATGCCATCCCACACTGCGGAAATTGGGCTGCCTACAGCAGCTCCGATTTCTATTCCCTGACTGTCGTAGAGCGTGTTCAGATCCGGATGACGGGCCGGACCATAGCCCACTTTGACCGGGCCACGCACCGGCCAGGGGAGCTGCCCTCTCTGCCGGGAAAAATCGCCACGCGCCGACGCGATATCCGAAGAACCGCGAGACCTTTCCGGACGCGATCCGCGGGAGGCTTTTCTTTCGGCTTCCCTGCGCCGTTCTTCGCGCCTTCTGGCTTCCAGACGCGCCTGTTCTTCCTGCTGCTGTTTGCGCAGTTTTTCCACCCGAATGCGCTCCTCCTGCTCCAGGCGCTTCAGCAGGACGTCCAATGCGCGCGCCTGTTCCTTCAAGCCCGCAATCCGGTTTTCCACCTGTTTCTTGTCCTCGCCCACCTTGGCCAGCAGCCGGTTTTTAAGCGTACAGGCTTCCTCCAGGCTTTCACGGCTCTGCTTCAGCTCCTGAAGGACGCCGCGCTGCCGCTTTTCCAATTCCACAAGGGCCCTGACCCCGTCATCCACCCGCCGCCGGGTGGTGAGGCACCGGGCAATCAGCTCCTGATCATGGTGTGCAATGCGGCTCATGTACATGATATTTTCCAGCGCGGCATCCGGTCCATCAGAAGAGAAAAAGATCTCAAGAAAACCGGTTTCGTCTTCCTTGTACAAAGCCTTCAGACGTTCCCGCAGCAACCCGTTCAAAGTGTCCAACTCCGCCGCAAGCGACATCTTGTCCTTTTCCCTGGACTGAATCTCCTGATGCAGGTTGGCAACCTTTTGCTCTTCATCATCAATACGGGCTACCAGATGCTCTATCTCCTTCTCCACAGCGGCAACACTTCGTTTCAGCGCTTTTTCACGCACATCCTTGTCTTGCCATTCTTTCTGGCTTCTGTTGATATCCGCCTCTATCGCCTGCAAACGTTTGCGGCTTTCGCCAATACTGCTCGACGGCGCTCCCCAGGCCATCTTGCGCACCCATCCGTCATTTCCGGACAACAGGGTAAATATGAGGAAAAAAAGAAAGACTCTCACGCTCGCATCCGCACAAATTTACGCAATGGCGGCAAACTGCCAAACACTCCCAGCAGCATGCCCGCACTCACCAGCCCCCACTGGAAACCGGACGGCAGAAACATGACTTCCCCCACCCCCATGGTCATCAGCAGGGTCACCAAATTGTCATGCAGAAACGTTTTAAAAATCAGATAAGCTCCCCCGACAGCCAACAGGCCGCCCAACAGCCCCTGTACCGCCCCTTCTATGATATAGGGCATCTTGATAAAGAGCGATGTGCCTCCCACCAGCGTCATAATCTCCAGCTCGTCACGCCGGGCGTAAAGGGTCAGTTTGATGGTGTTGGCAATCATGAATATGGTGGCAAAAAGGAGAAAGCCGCCCAGAATAACAGCCGCCAGCTTGAGCAAAGAAACCAGGGAATCAAAACGGTTCAGCCACTCGCCGCCATGCCGCATATCTGAAAATTCCTTGTGCTGCCGCAGAGTTTCAGCAACAGCCGCTACTCCGGAACTATTACGGTAAGGCGCTTTCAGCCCAATTTCCAGTGACGCCGGCAACAGATCCTCCCCCAGTCCTTCCAGAAGATCGGCTTTTTTCCCCAGACGCTTCCGGAATCTCTCCAGAGCCTCCGCCGAAGAGACCAGATTCACCGACTCCACTTCGGGACAGGCTTCAATTTTTCGACGCCACTCCGCCAGCAAAGTATCGTTGGGAGCCTTTTCCAAAAAGATTTTAAGCTGCACCTGCTGCCCCCAATGCGACGTCAGCTGTTCAAAATTGAAAAAAATTACGCCAAAAAACGCCACCATCATCAACGACACCGCCACCGTGCCCACTGCCGCAAGACACAGCAAGGGGCATTGGCATATATTGCGCCATGCACCTTTGAAAAAATAAAGCATCTTGGCCAGTATCATGAATCAAGACTCCTTTCCGCTTGTCCTGCACTGGCGGTCATGCTTAACGGCGTGTCGTGATCCTCTACGATCTTCCCTCCCTTCAGAACCACAACCCGCCGGGGATGCCTCCGGATAAGCTCCAGGTTATGCGTCGCCATAATCACTGTTGTCCCTCGCGCATTGGCGCTTTTGAACAGTTCCATAATCTCCAGCGTGGTCTGATCGTCGAGGTTTCCGGTCGGTTCATCCGCCAGCAAAACCAAAGGATCTGTTACCAAGGCACGGGCAATCGCCACACGTTGCTGTTCACCGCCAGAAATTTCCAAAGGATACTTTTTGAGATATTTCTCCAATTTCACCATCTGAAGTGCGCGAAACACCCGTTTGGCCACTTCCTGACGCCGAATTCCCTGGACCTCCAACGGGAAGGCAACATTTTCCATCAGAGTCCGGGTCTTAATCAGTTTGAAATCCTGGAAAACCACTCCCAACTGACGGCGCAAATAAGGAATCTGCGAGGCCCCCATACGAGTAATATTGCGGCCATTCACCAAAATCTGTCCGCGGGTTGGAGATGTCCCGCAAAACAACAGCCTCAGCAACGTCGATTTTCCTGCACCGGAAGGCCCTGTTATATAAACAAATTCTCCTTTAGAAACATTAAGATTGATATTTGTCAAGGCGGGCGCACCCGTTTCATAATACTTGGCCAAATTGCAGATACGAATCACAACGCCTCCATCATTTCAGCAAGCACTTCACTCCCCAAATGGGCAACCGCAATGTTTCGGACCATTATTGCTCTTTTTTTATCGTCTACTGCAATTTTTTACCGCATGGAATAATAAAAAAGGCGACTTTGAAAAAAGTCGCCTTTCATGAGCTCCGGATTCTTTGGTGGGCGAAACAGGGCTCGAACCTGTGACCCTCGGCTTGTAAGGCCGATGCTCTCCCAGCTGAGCTATTCGCCCTGGAGACACACACTACTTTTTTACTTGTTAAAAATCTTTTTTGGTGGGCGAAACAGGGCTCGAACCTGTGACCCTCGGCATGTGAGGCCGATGCTCTACCTCTGAGCTATTCGCCCTCCGCCCAAAAAGAAAAAATGGCGGGGCTGACGGGACTCGAACCCGTGACCTCCGGCGTGACAGGCCGGCGTTGTAACCAACTCTACTACAACCCCTCACACGTATTTAAGCTCTTCTCAATTAACCGAATCTTTCAGCAACTTACCTGCTTTAAACTTCGGAACCTTGGAAGCTTTTATTTCCAAACGCTCACCCGTCTGAGGATTCTTCCCTACACGAGCAGCGCGTTCCCCAACGCTAAAAGTGCCAAATCCCACAATCGTAATCTTGTCACCTTGTTTCAAAGCCTCGGATATGGCATTTACCGTTGCATCAAGGGCTTTTCCGGCCTGCGCTTTGGTCAGGTCAGCATCTCTCGCAATTGCATTTACAAGTTCCGCCTTTGTCACATCCACCTCCAACAAGCCAGCAAATGTTTACTTGCGCGAAAAACGCGCTTCTTATACAAATCATTTTGCAATGTGTCAATCCTAAAAAAACATCCCGTGCAAAATATCCGCTTCACACTTCAAAAGACGTGGCCCCATCCCCTGAAACAGTCTGCTCAAGCCCGCGGCACCACTCGCAAAAAATATATAAATTGGTGAGAGAAAAGTTTAAAGTTCCTTCACAGTACAGAAAAGCTCACCGAAGAGGAGTTTCCCATGGCCGACATTGACCGTTCCCGATCCCTTTTTCAACAGGCAAAATCTTTCTTTCCCGGAGGCGTAAACAGCCCCGTCCGCGCGTTCAAGGCGGTCGGCGGTACTCCCCTGTTTTTCCAACGCGGCGAAGGCGCCTGCCTCTTTGACGAAGATGGCAGAAAATATGTGGACTTTGTCTGCTCCTGGGGACCGCTGATTCTGGGATACGGGCATCCGCAAATCCTTGAGGCCATTGATGTGGCCATGCGCAATGGCACATCCTTCGGCGCGCCCTGCGCCAATGAAATCCAGCTGGCCCGGCATATCCGGGACGGATTCCCGCATATGGAAAAAATGCGCATGGTTTCCTCGGGAACCGAAGCCGCCATGACCGCCATCAGGCTGGCAAGAGCCTTTACCGGCCGGGACATGATCATCAAATTTGCGGGATGTTATCACGGGCACAGCGACTCCCTGCTGGTCAAGGCGGGAAGTGGCGCGGGCACATTGGGCATTCCGGCTTCCGCCGGAGTGCCGGAAGCGCTGGCGCAACTGACGCTCACCGCCACATATAACGACAGTGCAAGCGTGAAAAGGCTGGTAGCGGCTCATCCGGGGAAAATCGCCGGCATCATCGTGGAGCCAGTCGCCGGCAACATGGGCTGTGTTCCGCCAGATCCCCAGTTTCTGGCGGCGCTCCGGGAAATCTGCTCTCTCAACGGCATGGTCCTGATCATGGACGAGGTCATCACCGGTTTTCGGCTCGCCCGGGGCGGAGCCCAGGAAATTTATGGCATTAACGGTGATCTGGTCTGTTTGGGAAAGATCGTCGGAGGCGGAATGCCGGTTGGAGTTGTGGGCGGCAGGCAGGAAATCATGGAACTGCTGGCTCCGGAAGGACCAGTTTATCAGGCAGGAACGCTTTCCGGAAATCCGGTGGCCATGGCCGCCGGCGCCGCAACGCTGAACCTTTTGACGCAAGCCGGTTTTTATCAGGATCTGGAACGCAAAGGAGCCTACCTGGAAAGCCGCCTGGCCCCGCTGCTCCGTAAATATGCAGACAGGCTCTGTTTCCAGCGCTGCGGTTCCATGTTCTGTCTCTTTTTCCGCAAAGGGCCGATAACCTGTTTTGAGCAGGCACAACAGTGTGATACAGCGACCTTCGCCCGTTTCTTTCATGCCATGCTGAAACGCGGCATCTACCTTCCCCCGGCACAGTTTGAAACCTGTTTTCTGAGCGCGGCCCATACCACACAGGACCTGGAGCTCATGGCAGAAGCAGTCACGGAAGTCCTTGGGGAAATCATGGGATAATCTGGCGTTTTTCCTAACAAATCCCATACCTTTCCCGAAAGGAAACGGGCCAAAAAGCAATTGACAGCAGCACGCTGCGCATGGTATTGAGAGAAACGATCTGTCAAAAGATAATCCCCAGTAAAATAAGAGGTTTTTGATTTAAATGGGAGAAAATCGGCGGCAGCTTTTCCGGTGTTTGGGTTTCGCGTCAAGTTTGGGTATTGCGCTGGTTTTGTCGATAGTTATCGGAGTTGGCGCCGGATATTATATCGACAAGTGGCTGGATTGCTCCCCGTGGGGCGTGATGATTTGCATGTTTTGCGGCATTATAGCGGGATTTGAAAATATTTACGTCATTTCCCGCCGGGCCCTTGAACAAATGGAACAGGCGGATAAATCCGACGATTCTTCAGATGGACAATCAAAGCCGTGAAACTTTCGGGCGTGACAAGGATACTCTCGAAACGGAGTTGCTTGCGGCGGCAATAGATCGGCAAAGCATCATTTTCTGGCTGCTGGCCAGTGTTGTAAGTTTGTGGTGGAGATCTTTGGCAATAACGGGCGGCGTTTTTATCGGCGGTTTCATCTCCATCGTCAGTTACTGGTGGCTCTGTGCGACATTGAAGGAAATGCTGCGGAACTCGTCGAAAGTTTCCATAAGCCGATGCGCAGGGTCTTATGCGTTACGCGCGGTATGTATTCTTGGGGCGCTTTTTGTTTCGATTGTCCTTATAAAGTGTAATGTCTTTGCGTTGAGTGTTGGCCTGTCAACAGTCATCGTCAGCATCACGATTGAAGTTTTCAAATATCTTATCAACTCATACAGGCAGGGAGGATAGCTGTGGTTCATCCGTTTCTCGTATTTGAGTGGCTGGCAAAGCAGATTCACATTAATCTCGGACCGCATGTCATCTACGGATGGCTGATTGCGATCCTGCTGATTGTTCTGGCATGGCGTGCCACCAGAAATTTGAACGAAGGCGCGCCTTCCGGCCTGCAGAACTTCATGGAAGTCGTTATTGAAGGTCTGGAAAAGTTTATCGAAGAGAATGCCGGACCGAAGGGAAAAGAGTATTTCCCGCTCTTCGCAACATTGGCGCTGTTCATTTTGTCGTGTAACCTGATTGCCCTGGTGCCTGGCTGTTACCCGCCCACCGCCAACGTCAACACCAATCTGGCCATGGCCCTGACGGTATTTGGCGCTACTCACTACATCGGCATCAAGGAGCATGGTTTCAAGTATATCAAACATTTCATGGGGCCGGTTCTGCCGCTTGCTCCGCTGATCTTCATCATTGAGGTCATCAGCCACATCGCCCGGCCGATCTCCCTGACCTTGCGTCTTTTTGGCAATATGTACGGTCACGAGATGGTACTGATGGTTTTCCTGGCACTGGTTCCCCTGTTTGTTCCATTGCCCATGATGCTTATGGGAATCATGGTGGCCTTTATTCAAACGTTTGTTTTCACGCTCCTGTCCATAATTTACATTTCGGGGGCCATTGAGGAAGCGCATTAACCATTAATAATCAATTTTCGAGTCCTATTCCGTTTAGGATATAAACCCAAGATCAAAAAAGGAGAACAGAAGATGAGTTACTTTACGTGGTGCATCATTGTGGCAGGTTTCAGCACGGCAATCGCTACCCTGGGTTGCGGCATCGGTCAGGGTATCGGCGTTTACAAAGCGGTTGAGGGCATCTCCCGCAATCCCGGCGCCGGTACGAAAATCATGGTCAGCATGGCCATCGGTCTGGCCTTTATCGAAGCACTGGCCATCTACGTATTCGTTGTCGCGATGATCACCTTGATGGCGAATCCCTTCACCCAAATCGTCGTCGGCAAATAATCGAATCCCGACCGGAAACACGAGAAGGCCAGTCATTCAGACTGGCCTTTTTCTTTCATTCATTTTCATTTCTTTTAGGGAATTTGATCAAAACCGGAGGAGGACCGTATAAAAATGTCCGATAAACGTTCAAATTTCAAGTGGCATTGCCGCCGCATGGGCGGAACCGATCAGGTCACCCTGACCACCATGGAGGAGCTGCGTCATCTGCGCGAGCTCGACCCCAAACTGTGGGGCGCCCTAAGTTGCCCCGCCACCGGCATCGAATTCGACCAACGCACCATAGCGCTGCTCGATGCGGATGGAGACGGCCGCATCCGCATGCCCGAAGTGCTGGACGCTGTGGAATGGCTCTGCGCACGCATCAACGATACCGCCAATATCACCGGTGAACCTGCCTACGTGCCGCTGTCCGTCATTGACACAACCAACGAGCAGGGGCAACGTCTCCTCACGACCGCCAACACCGTGCTTGGCCACCTGGGGCGGAAAGAGGCGACCTGCATCTCCCCGGAAGACGTGAAAACCGCCATAAAAGGCGCCGCAGAACAAACATTGAACGGCGATGGCATTCTCCCCCCGCTGCCCGGACTGGATGATGACGTACGCGCCTTCATCAAGGCCGGACTGGACATCGTCGGCGGCACCCGCGACGCCAGCGGCGAAGCCGGCCTGTCCACCGCGCTGGCCGAAGCGCTGGTGCAGGAACTGCAAACCTGGCAAGGCTGGCAGGAACAGGTGAATGCGGCGCCGCATCCCGTGGAAAACACGGCTGAAGCCTGGACACTCCTGGAAGAAATCCGGGACAAGGTGGATGACTATTTTCTGCGCTGCAGTCTGGCTGCCTTTGCACCCCAGGCCGAAGCGCCGCTCAACGCCGACGAGCGTCTGCTGGCCGCAACCGACAAACCGGATATTGACAAGGACATCATCACGACCCTGCCACTGGCACGCATTGCAACAAACGCCGATCTCCCTCTGGGCGGCGGGCCCAATTCGATCTGGCGGGATCGAGTACTGTGCAATCTCCCTCTGGGCAGCGGCCTCAATCCGATCTGGAGGGATCGCGTACTGCGCTTTGTCGAACTGATGAAACCACTGCTGAGTTCAACGGAGAGCCTGTCGCCTGCCGACTGGAAAACCGTCCAGGAAGCCTTGGCCCCCTACGGTGAAGCGCTGGCCGCGCGTCCGGAGGTTGGCGTTTACGAGGAAGGCGCCTTCGCCCCGCCCGAAAACCCGGCTGCGGCCATCGATGCCCTCGGCGCGGACGCCATACATCATCTGCTTGCAGATGGCGCGCAGAGCCGTTTCAACGAGCTCTGTGCCAAAGATCTGTCCAGCGCGTCGGCAGCCGAAGACATCGCCGAACTGGAGAAGCTGGTGCTCTACTACTGCCACCTGCACCGCCTCCTCATGAATTTCGTCTCCTTCCACGACTTCTACAGCCTGCGCAAGGACGTCACCTTCCGGGCCGGCACACTGTACATAGATGGCCGTTCCTGTCAGCTCTGCGTTCCGGTCGAGGACCGGGCAAGCCACAGCAAGATGGCCAGCATGAGCCAGCTGTGCCTGCTTTACTGCGACTGCACCCGCCGAGGAGAAGGAGATGGCCCGGGGAAACGCAGCATCATGGCGGCTTTGACCGCCGGTAACGACGACGTGCTGGTCGAAGGCCGCAACGGCGTTTTCGTGGACAACACCGGCCAGGACTGGGATGCGACTCTGACCCAGATCGTTCACAATCCCATCGACTTCCGTCAGGCGGTCTGGTCACCATACAAACGCCTTAGCCAGATGGTCAAAGATCAGATCGCCAAAATTGCGGCCAACAAAGACGCCGCACTTGCGGCAGCCAAAGCCCCGGCCGGAACCGCTGCCGCTCCCAAACCGGCAGGACAGCCCTTTGACATGGGCAAAAGCGTCGGCATCTTCGCCGCCGTCGGGATCGCGCTGGGCGCCATTGGCACCGCGGTAGGCAGTATTACCCAGGCGCTCTTCTCCCTGTCCTGGTGGCAGTTCCCCCTGCTGTTCCTGGGGCTTTTCTCCGCGGTTTCCGGTCCTTCCCTATTCTCGGCCTGGCGCAAGTGCAGCAACCGTACACTGGGGCCGATCCTGGAAGCATCGGGATGGGCCGTCAACACACAGCTGCCCATCACCTCGAAACTGGGCAACGCGCTGACCGATATTGCCGAACCGCCGCGCAATATCGAACGGCAGTCGATACTGGATCCATTCTCTGAGGTGAAAAAACGGCATGGCGGACGCTGGTTCCTCCTGCTTGTGCTGTTGGCAGCGCTGGCCGCAGGCGGCTGGCTCTGGAAAAGCGGCCAGTGGGAAACGGTGAAAACCAAGACGGTGGAGATATTCCAGACGCTGACCGCGAAACCGGCGGAAAAAGCGACGGATGCAAAGAAGAAGGATGCGGCCGCCAAGGCCGACGCCAAGCCGGAAGCCGCTCCGGAAGATGTGAAAAAGGCGGACGACAGTGCCGCGGAAAAGGCGGCAGCGCCGTCCCAGAAGGGAAAAGCCCAGAAACGCTGAACCAAAGACCGTCTTCTTCCGGTTGCCAGAAAATGCAGGAAAGGGGGATGCCGCGAGGCATCCCCCTTTTTTGTCCGGCAGTCCCGGCAACCACTCAAGGAAATCTATGGCTCCGAATCCGTATCTGGCTCTGTCTCTTTCTCCGAATCCGCTTCTTCCCGAGGAGGCGCTGCGGCAAGAGTTGCCAGAAGCTCCTGATTGGCCTTGTTGTCTCCTCCAGTAACCCGCACATTCAAATCCTGCTGCGGGTACGGAATTTCTATATTCTCCCGTTCGAAACGAGAGGCAATCGCCCGTCCCAGATCGCTCTTCACAATATGACTGTTGGCGACGTTGGCTATCCAGACCCTGAGTTCAAAGTCGAGCGCACTGTCGCCAAATCCGGTAAATATCGCCAGAGGCGGCGGTGACGCCAGCACTTCCGGATGATTCTTGCCAATCTCCTCCAGAAGCTTGATAACACGGGCTACGTCCGTGCCATAGGCGACCCCAACCGTAATGGTACAGCGAGCGGTACTGTTGGACAGCGTCCAGTTGACAAAGGGTTCCGACACAAGCTGGGAATTGGGTACCACGATTTCCGAGCGATCAAAGGATTCTACAATGGTGGAACGCAGGCCAATCCGCCGTACCGTGCCCCACTGTCCCTGAAGAACCACCACATCGCCCACGGTAATGGGACGTTCAAACAGCAGAATCAATCCGCTGACGAAGTTGTTGACGATATTCTGCAAACCGAAACCGATACCGATACTGACCGCGCCAGCCAATACCGCAAAATTTTTCAGGTCAATGCCGAAAATACTCATCGCCCAAAGGAAACCGAATGTAATCAGCCCATAGTGCACCATCTTTTTGATCAGATCGCGCATTCCCCGCTCCATCTTGCGTTTGGGAAACAGCTCTCTGTCCAGAAACAGCTGCATCAGTTCGGAAACCGTAAAGGACAAGTAGATAAACAGAACCATCAGAAGCGCATTCTTGACCGAAACCCTGATGGAGGCCACGGTAAAACTGAGATGCAAAACAGCGCCCCAGGCATCCGCCACCGTGTTTTTTCCCATCCAGCCTCTTAAAATATAGAGGATGGCGAAACCGATGATGACGACATGGGAAATAAAATGAAAACGCTGGTTGAGGTCACGCCGCAGACTTTCGAAGAACATGGTCTTGGGCAATGGAAAATGGGCAAAGAGAAAAGTCAGTCCGCCATCCACCAGTTTGAGCCCCAGAAACGCGAACAAAACGGTAAACAGGCTGACAATCGACGTCAACAGAGGAACCACGGCCAGCATCTCGTAACCGATGCACTGAGCGACAAACGATATGGAGGCCAACAGGATGCCTATTCTGAGCAGCCAGGAAAAACCATCCCACTGATGCTCCGGTTCCCGGCGAATGCGGTAGAACAAAAGCAGAGAAAAGACAATCACCGCGCCCAGGGTCACCGCGGCAAGATAGAGCCGGAACAATGGCTCTGGAAAAGAAGTCATGTGCAGGATAATGGTCAGGACAAAAAAGGACGCCAGGAAATGAATCACCAAGATCTTGCTGCGATCACGCAAAAACGACGACAGCATGGTGGAAGCGGCAAAACCCATCACCTGCCACTGGATCAGCCGCCAGATCGGCAATAGGCCGGTGTACAGGAAACTGAGCAGGCCTATTGCGGAAAAACAGCCGGTTGCCCAGGGATGTTCCCAGATGAAACGCCACTCTTCCATCTCTGCCAGTTTCGCGCGTTTGAACAGGATCAGCAGACCGATTACCAGCGCCAGCAGCAGTTGCGCACCGAGAATGAACCGAGACGGGATCTTGGCGCCGCCGACATCCACCTGACGAAACGAAGGGATCATGTCCCGCCGAAATTGGGCCAGGAGGCTCGTATCACGCAGGCTGGCATAAAAATCCTTGTGGAAGAGAGAAATCTTTCGATCAAACAGATGCCCACGGTTGTCCGCCAACGACTTTTCTACCGAGCGCAGATAGGCGTTGTTCTTTTCCAGCAGGCTGGCAACCTGTTTCTGGATAAGTGCATAATTCTTGTAGATATTTTCGATTTCCTTGAGGAGGGTGGCAATGGTCTTGTTCACTTCTCCAAAGGCGTCCGCATAGTTGCCCTTGACCCTTTCGATTTCCGGCATCTTCGTCCAGTTTTCCCAGAACTCCTTTCGGCCTTTCCAGTCCTTCCGGATCGTCTCAAGCGCCGACAAATTCGCCGAAATATCGCCCTCAAGCTTCTTCAGAGCCTTGTTGTGCTGGTTGACCGTCTCCTGGAACAGACTTAGCTTATCGATATCCTTCCGACCGGATTTGTCAATCTCAACCTTCTGCCGGTCTATGGCATCCTGCTCCTGTATGGCTTCCCGAATCTGCTCCTCAAAACTGGAGATAATCCCCAGCATCTCGACCTGTTCACGTTCGCGAGCAGCAATCTCTTTCAGGGCCGAAGCGCGAGGAATGATATCGGCTACCCCCCCCCGCACTGTATGGTCCGGAGCCGGCGAAGACGCCGTTGGGGTGGAAGCCGCGGATGATGCAGAAGTGTCAGCGGTCTTCTCAGCCCAGACGTTTCCCGCTCCCCAAAGCAGTAGCAGCGCCATCAGGCTCACATATTTTCTCCAAAATCCTGCCATTTTCCCCCGTCCTTTCCTTGGCAACTTTGTCATTCCGAGGCGCACAGTATCGAAGCCTCCTGACCTGCGAGGAGATTCTTCGCTTCGCTTAGAATGACAAATGGCAGTGTTGTCCTTCCCAGGCACGCAGTGCCAATGTTTCAGCGCAGCTGAAGTTCGCGTTTTTCCAATTTTAACAAACGATCGCGCAGTTCTGCCGCCTTTTCAAAGTTGAGCCGTTCAGCCTCCTGAAACATCTCCTTGCGCAAAGCTTCGATCTCCTTGCGCAAGGAGCGTCCATCCTGATACACCAGTTCCTCTTCCGCAGCCTTTTCCTGTTCCTTTTCTTCAGAAGTGGAGAGATCGTCCAGCAGGCTGCGCAGTGATTTTTTCACAGTTTTCGGCGTAATGCCATGTTCGCGGTTGTATTCCTCCTGTACCGCGCGCCGTCGAGCAGTTTCCTCCAGACAACGGCGCATCGAGCCGGTAGGAGCATCGGCGTACATCAATACCCGTCCCCCCGCATTGCGCGCCGCCCGGCCGCAGGTCTGGATGAGGGAACGCTCGCTGCGCAAAAATCCCTCCTTGTCGGCATCCAGAATCGCCACCAGCGAAACTTCCGGCAGATCCAGGCCTTCCCTCAGCAGATTGACCCCCACCAGCACGTCAAAGACCCCGCTGCGCAGATCGCGGATCAGCTCCACACGCTCCACCGTATGAATGTCCGAATGCAGATAACGCGCGCCGATGCCTATTTCCTTCAGATAGGCGGTCAATTCCTCCGCCATGCGCTTGGTCAGGGTCGTGACCAGCACCCGCTCTCCACGAGCCACGACCTTTTGTATCTCTTCCACCAGATCGTCCACCTGATGGCGGGCCGGGCGCACTTCAATAACCGGATCGAGCAAGCCGGTGGGGCGGATCAGCTGTTCCACGATGACGCCTCCGGACTTTTCCAGTTCGTATTCGGCAGGCGTGGCCGACAC
>JAFPZV010000256.1 GCA_017417085.1 Deltaproteobacteria bacterium
CCTCGATGAAACTGGGTGCTGCCATGCCGATGGCCGGCGTTCCCGAGAGCGATATCGTTGTTCGTCCGCTGAGGCCCGATCGGGAGCAGTACGCCGAGCTGCCCGCATCGCCCGTGCATCTGACCGCCCAGGATCCTGTTTCCACGTTTTCGATTGATGTGGATACCGGGGCCTACAGCAATATCCGCCGTTTTCTGAACGCGAACCGTCTGCCGCCGCGCGACGCGGTGCGGATTGAGGAACTGATCAACTATTTTGACTATGATTATCCGCGGGCCAGCAATGGCACGCCGTTTTCCATCTCGACCGAGGTCTTTGATTCGCCCTTCAAGGCGGAGGCCAAGATCCTCAAAATTGCCCTGCGTGCGGACGACCGGCAGGCATCGGCACTGCCGCCCGCCAACCTGGTCTTTCTGGTTGACGTTTCCGGCAGCATGAACAGCGACAACAAACTGCCCCTGGTCAAACAAACCCTGCATATCCTGACCGAGCAGCTGCGCCCGCAGGACAAGGTGGCGATCGTGACCTACGCCAGCGGTGAAAAGCTGGCCCTGCCTTCCACTCCGGGCAATAAAAAGACGGAAATTCTGCGGGTGATCGATTCCCTGCAGGCGGGTGGCGCGACCGCTGGCGAGCAGGCCATCCAGATGGCCTATCGCGAGGCGGAAAAGTCCTACATCAAGAACGGCATCAACCGCATCATTCTGGCAACCGACGGTGATTTCAACGTTGGCATAAGCGACCGCAACGCCCTGACAACCATGGTGGCGGAAAAGCGCAAGTCGGGCATTTCGCTGTCGGCCCTGGGCTATGGCACGGGCAACTACAACGAGGCGATGATGGAGAAGATCGCCGATGCCGGTAACGGCAACTTTTTTTACATTGATTCGCGCCGCGAGGCCAAAAAGGTTGTGGGACGCGAACTCTCCGCCACGCTGATGACCGTGGCGCAGGACGTGAAAATTCAGGTGGAATTCAACCCTGCAACGGTTCGGGAGTATCGCCTGATCGGCTATGAAAACCGCCAGCTGAAGCGCGAGGACTTCAACAACGACAAGGTTGATGCGGGCGAAATCGGCGCGGGCGCGAAGGTGACCGCCTTCTACGAATTCGTTCCCACGGGCAGGAAGGGCTGGATTGACGACAGCCGCTACGCCGCCGCTCCTGCGGCCAACGGCAAAAGCAACGAATACGCCTATCTCAAACTGCGCTACAAGCTGCCCGAGCAGTCGCGGTCCAAACTGCTGGAACAGGCTGTTCCGGCGAAAAGCAAAGCCTTCTCCGCGGCATCAGACGACAGCCGCTTTGCCGTGGCGGTTGCGGCCTATGGCGAGGCCCTGCGCGGCGGCGAATACAACGGGCCTTTAAGCTGGGACGACATCCACAAGCTTGCCTCCGGCGCCAAATCCCCCGACCCCTACGGTGATCGCGCGGAGTTCATCGACCTGATTGAACTCGCGAAGAGTTTGAGTACCCGCAAACAGGAGAATTAAAGTGATGAACGGGGCGGCAAAACCGCCCCGTTTTTTGCATTAGAGATTGTTGAAGTATGCGGTGAATTGTTGCAATTCCGGAAGTTGAAATGAAGCTTTTCAGCATTTGGGCCGCAGCGCGGTTTTCCATGCTTCCCTTCGAAGATTTCGTCGACGGGTTCAGGTCCGGGCTCAAGCACAGGCTGAATGACCGCCCGACGCCATCCATGCGGAAGGAGTAGCCGTTTTCCGGGTTTGGCAGGCCCGGCACGCCGCCGGACATTTTCTCCGGACGCACCGTTTTTATTATGGTAAAGGAACAGCCCACATGTTTAAAATATTTTGAATCTTCTTACAGTTAAAGGCATGGTTTTTCGGCCTGGGCCTGACCGGCATGAGCATGGGCTGGCAGAAGCTCCCGGCTGATTGACCTCGGAGCTTGAGGAGCAAAAAAGGAATGGAAGCGCAACAATTGCTTGAAGAACTGGGCAAACACCTCGGTTTTGCCTTGTCTCTGAACGAGCACGGGCTCTGCCGCGTGCTTTTTCAGGAAGACGCTGTCGATTTTGAAGAAGATGAGGGCAGCTTGTGGCTGGTGGCCGAGGTAGGTCCCGTGCCGGCCGGCGGACGTGAGGGCATTTTCGGCGAGATGCTGGCCGCCAATGCCTTTGGCCTGGGGACGAAAGAGGCCGTACTCGGCATGGATGCGGCGAAAGATGCCATTTTTCTGCACCGACATTGCCCGCCCGGCATGGAGTACCCCGATTTTGAACGTGTGCTTATCGACTTTGTCCTCGTGCTGCGGGAGTGGAAAAGCCGCCTGCGCGATCATGTACTCTTGGCCGACGATTGAACTCCGGATAGTTCTCCGGCGTATTTTAGGGTGCCGGATATTTATGAGCCTCTCAAAAATTCAAACACAAGAAGGAAGCATGCATGTCATCTCAGATATTCGGTGTGAACAGTGTGCCAGGACAGGCCGTCAATGTGCCCGCGCCAGCGGACGGGAATGATGCGGTTTCCTCCAGGCGGATTCATGGCGAGGCCGATCCCGCTCTGTCCAGGCCCCGCCCGGCCGCGCCGGGCCAAAGGCATGTTAACGATGCCTCGCGGAATATAGAGGCGGATGCCGCGGATATCGGGACCGTGCTGAATTCGGCCAAACCGGACGATGTTGAGGGCAAACAGCCCATGCACGCTGTCGACGCGGACGGCGAGCAGCTTCTGTTACTCCAGGGTGCCGCCGGCGCCGCTGCCATCGCGGAGGCCGAGGAAGTGCTGGACATGGTATTCCAGGAGCTGGAAACGGCGGACGAAAAAGAGATCGACCGCCGCAGCCATCTAATCAACGAAGCATTGGACAGTCTGCCGGACGACGCGCCGCATAAGTTGTTTTCGGGACTGGCCACGGCGGGGGGACACTTATGTGCGCTGCAGATGGGGCGAGGTATGCGTTCCGACATGCAGGCGCAGTTCAAAGCGCTCAAAAACGCCGATCCACAGAAGCGCCCAGCCATGCTGGAAGAAATGCAGGGCCAGTGGCAGGCGTTGGAAATGGCTGAGCAGGAACTGGCACTCGAAGAAAAGACCGGCACCGCGGCGGCCCGTATCTTTCGTGAAGATCTGGCCGCCTGCAAAAAAATCATGATGGGGATGGTGAGCATGGCCATGGAAGGGCTCATCCCGCAGGGCATCAGCGACGTCGTGCGGGCCGGACTCATGTCCGACGCGGTGGCCGATGCCATTGCCACGCTCAAGCTGCGCACGGGCGCGCCGCTTTCAAGCATCGCTGCCCCCATCGTCCAGGGCATGGCCTCCGCCCAGGCCGTGCTCAGTCAGCGTGACATGGAGCACTCGCTGCCCGCCATCCTTAACGCGCTGGGCGCCGACCGGAGCCTGGAGAATATCAACTTCATGGTGGACTACCTGTTCATGGATTCCTATCCGGGCACCATGGACACGGCACTGCTGCTCAAGAAGGCCCTTGTGCCGCAAACGCCGCAGGCCATGCAGGGCGTGGAGTTTTTGCATACGCTGGGCACAGCACGGCGGGCCATCTTTCAAAAGTTGTTTCCGGACAGTTTGTACAATCCGGAAACTTTGATCTCTGTGCGTGGCTTTGGCCTGACCTTTGCGCAGATGCGCAAGCTGGCGGGGGAATCCGGCCTGCGCGA
>JAFPZV010000257.1 GCA_017417085.1 Deltaproteobacteria bacterium
CCATCCTTGCATACAGCCATTACGGGGGCAAGAGGCCGCTGTTTCAAAGCACTTCCATACATCTGCAAAGTTTTTAATTTTACATGTCCTTTGATGTTTGCGCAACCATGCATACTCCCGCCCATACTCCGGAGCGTGCCCCTCTCATTATTTTCTGAAAGGAAGCCCATCTAGTCTTTGACACGGTTTCCCCTTTGCGCCAAACTCTTGCTGGTTGCAGTTTTTCAAAAAAACGTCATCCTTTTCCATTTTCTGAATTTGTCAACACTTCCAGGCGAGGTAAAATTTTTATGGATCTGCATCAGCTGCTCATGGATATCGCCAACTACCCCGATGAAACCGGTCCGGTCCAGTTTCGGGAAACGCATATATCCAGGCTTTATCTGACCCGCGAACACGTTTACAAAATCAAAAAACCGGTGGATTTCGGCTTCTTAAACTTTACCACACTCGACAGGCGGCGGCATTTCTGCGAGGAAGAGCTCCGCCTGAACCGCCGTTTCGCAGGTGAATCCTCCCCCTACCTGAACGTCTTGCCGCTGGGCATCAGGGGGAAAAACCTCACCTTCGACGGCAACGGCGAAACTGTCGAGTATGCCGTGCTCATGCGGCGTCTTCCGGCCGACAGAATGCTGGATCACCTGCTGGAGAACGATTCCCCGGAGCTGGAGGCACTCATCGATCAACTGTCGCCACTGCTTTCGCGCATCCATGCCAAAGCGCCCGTTATCTTTCAGGATGACGATCTGGGACCCGATGCGGAGATTGTCACCCACAACTGGCGGGAAAATTTTGAACAGACAGCGCCCTTTGCCGGACAGATTATCCCGGAAAATGGCCTTGCCGCCTCCCGCAGCGCCATCGAGCGCTTTATTGAGGAGCAGAAACCGCTTCTGCAGCGCCGCCAGGAGGAAGGCTTCGTCCGCGAGGTGCATGGCGATCTGCACAGCGAGCACATCTGTTTTACCGAACCTGTCCAAATCTACGACTGTATCGAATTCAACCGCCATTTCCGCACCAGCGACATTCTCTGCGATCTGGCCTTTTTGCTCATGGACCTGAAGGCGCGCAAACGGCGCGATCTGGCGCAAAGGCTGCTGGATGGCTACCGGAGCCACGGGGACTGTGGTCCCGGCGCCGATACGCTCATCCCCTTCTACGAGGCCTACCGCGCCTGGGTACGCGGCAAGGTTGCGGGTTTTTCCATGGCGCAGCAGCCGGAAGGAAGCGCCGCTCGCGAAGAGCAGCAGATCCTGGCCCGCAGCTATCTCAATCTGGCCATGGGCTCCCTTGCGCCGCAGTTTCTGGTCCTGACCTGCGGCCTGATGGGAGCGGGCAAATCGGTGGTGGCGCGCCGCTTGTGCGAGGCAACCGGAGCGCTCTATCTGCGCTCCGACGAGATCCGCAAAGAGCTGGCCGGACTTGCGCCTCAAACCAAAGTGGCCATTGCCTTCGGCACGGGCATTTACAGCAGCGCCGCCAGCGATCACACCTATCAGATCATGCTGGAACGCGCGGAAGAGGCGCTGCGTCAGGGACGCTCCGTGGTCGTGGATGCCGCTTTTGCCCAAACCGCGCGAAGAGAGCCATTCTTCAGGCTGGGACAACAACTTGAAGTCCCCACCCGTCTGGTTCACCTGGTCTGCGATGACGCCACCCTGCGCGCGCGCCTGTTGCGCCGGGAAGCCAAAGGCACCAACATCTCCGATGGACGGCTGGAACTGCTCGACGAGCAACGCCGCGCCTTCGAACCGGTCGGTGGAGAAGCGCTGGAGCTGGATACCCATCTGGAACGCAATGAAAAGGTGGGACTTGTCCTGAGCGATATTCTCGAAGAAGCCCATCTTTAAAGCTTTTTCAAGGAGGAAGCACGCATGAAGGCTTCGGAAAACTGGCTGCTTGTAGTAGGGGGATGCCTCGTCCTGAACGCGCCGTTTCTGGAGATTTTTGACGCCTTGCCAACTGTGGGAGGAATGCCGGCGCGCCTGCCGGCAATCCTCGTTCTGTGGGGCGCGATGGTTGCGTTGCTCAGATGTCTGGCCTTGCGCGTTTCCGATACGGACAAAGCGCACAGCGAAAGTGCAAAATCATGACACCCTTTGCCATGGCTGTCCTTGGGGCCCTGCTCTATGTGGCACTGCTGTTCGGCATCGCCTTTCACGCCGACTCTCACCAGAGCTATGCGGGCAATGCCCTGATCTACACCTTCAGCCTTGC
Organism: Deltaproteobacteria bacterium; assembly: GCA_017417085.1. Next base: position 2,218 of record JAFPZV010000257.1, read on the forward strand.
CGGACTGTTAAGCACCTGGGCCTTTTACGGATCCGCAGGCGGATTGTGCATCATCCCCTTCGCGCTGGGCTGCTCGCTGTCCTGCGCGGTCTGGGGGACGCTGCTGCACCGGATGGCACGGCTTGCCCACGACGAAAAGCTCACCAGTCTCGCCGACTTTCTTGCCGCCCGCTACGGTTCCTCCCCAAGCGTCGGCGGCGTGGCAACGCTCATCTGCACCGTCGGCCTCATGCCCTGCATTGCCATCCAGCTGCGGGCCATCATCCACAGCCTGCACCTGATAGCGTCCCCTCTATCCCAGTCTGGAGAATCGCTTCTTTTTCACCACGAAAGCGGCCTTGTCATAGCATTGCTGCTCGGCCTGTTCTGCGTACGCTTCGGCGCCCGCCATCTTGACGCCTCGGAACGGCATGCAGGCTTTGCCGCAGCGCTCGCCGCCAGCACCGTGGTCACTTTTGCGGCGCTGGGCATTCTGGCGCTTTTCGCTCTTCTCCATTTCCCGCACACCTCGCCGCCCGCCGCTCCGCTCACGCTTCCTGCCTCCCCGCAATGGGCGGCACTCATGGTACTGGGAGCTCTGACGGTTTTCTGCCTGCCAGGGCAGTTTCACGTCAGCATCGTGGAAAATCGCAATTGCCGTCAAATCTCATGCGCCATGTGGATGTTTCCAGCTCTGCTGCTGCTCTTCACCGTATTGCTGCTGCCAGTGACGCTGGCCGGGCATGCTCTCCCCGAAGCACAGAGCAAAGATTACCTTACTCTGCTGCTGCCGCTTTCGCAGAATGCGTCCACTGTCACGCTGGCGACATTTCTGGGAGGGCTTGCCGCAGCAACCGGCATGGTCCTAAGCTCTGTTCTGACGCTGTCCACCATGATCCTCAACCATGTGCTGGTGCCGCTTGTCCTGCACTTCAGGGGCAGTGAACAGTCGCTCTCCGAGCTGCTGGTACGCGCCAAACGCGGCGTTATTCTGGCTATTGTCGTTGGAAGCGCCCTTTTGGATCTGCTGCTGACGCGGGCACTGGATCTGACCACTATCGCGCTGCTGTCCTTTGCGGCGCTCGTCCAACTGGCGCCGGCTCTTTTGGGAGGGATGTTCTGGAAAAAGGCGACGAAGCACGGCGTGATCATGGGCGCGCTCATGGGACTTGCCGTCTGGGGAGTTACCCTGCTCATGCCCGCGCTGGATGCATCCCGC
>JAFPZV010000258.1 GCA_017417085.1 Deltaproteobacteria bacterium
ATGAGTGAAGCCAGCGTTTTGGCACCCGGTTCCTTGCCATCGGCTTCAATGGCGATCTGCTCCAGGTTGAAGGTCTGCGCAAAGTAGCCCCAGGAAGGATGGAACACCATGAAACGCCGTTGGGTGACCGGCGCCAGCGTGCCGCGAATTTCGCGTTCCAGCGTTTCAAGTTCCGCGACGAGCTGCTGGCAGTTACCGTGGAAATACTCCTTTTGCTCCGGAAATGCCGTCTCGAGCGCGGCGGCGATGTTGACGGCAATCTGCCGCGCCTGGACCGGACTGGTCCAGACATGCGGATCCCCATCTTCAGGAGAGTGATCTTCTCCTGCGTGGTGATGATGGTGATGCGTTGCCGCCAGCTTTTGAATGCCCTTCTGGCAGGGCACAACGGTTATGTCCTTGTTGGTATCCTGGATGCGCGGAATCCACAGCGTTTCGAAGGGCATGCCAATGGCGAAATAGATTTTTGCGGCGGAAAGCGCCGCCATCTGGCGCGGCGTCGGTTCATAGGTTTCGGGACTGTGCCCCGGAGCGACCAGAACTTCCACCGCTACATGCTCGCCACCAATTCGTTCGACAAAGCCCTTGAGCGGCAAAATGCCGACGAAGACCTTCAGCGGTTCGCCCAGGGATGCACCGGCGATCAGACACAACGACAAGCACAGCACAATCGCCATTAATCCGATTTTTCTCATAGCGGAGATCCTTTTTTATTTATCGTCGTTTTGACAGCAGATGATGGTTTCCTGGCAATCTTCGCACCGTTTCAGTGAATGGTTGGCGAGGAAGGCTTCCAGGTGTTTCTTCTGGGGAACACTCAGGATGCCGGTGCCGTGACACAGGGGACAGGTGTTTTCCAGGGCGGCCAGCACGGCGTCCCGAATGAATTCCGAACGGTTGGCGATGCCCATCAGGGCCTCTTTCAGCGTGGAATCGGCTTTGAAAGTGATAAGTTCCTGTTTTTTGTTCATGGAAACTCCTTTGGTCTATTTGGCGATAATACAAAGTAATACCAAAGCCGTCAAGCAGCCGGTACAAGTTTTCCTGTAGGAACCGGATGGACAATGGGGTATGATTTTAAGTGACAGATAAGTTAATGAGGCATGCCAGGACGACGGCGTTTTTCCTCCGGAGCATGTCAACAAGAGTTTGCAGGCAAGGGGTTCAATAGAATGCGTTATATCGATCTGCATCTGCACAGCAACTATTCCGACGGTGTCCAGACGCCGGAAGAGCTGGTTCGCATGGCCAAAGATCTGGATATGGCCGCGATTGCGCTTTGCGATCATGACACGGTGGCGGGGGTTGCCGAGGCTTTTGACGCCGGCCGCCGTTATGGTCTTGAAGTTTTGAGCGGTGTCGAGCTGTCCACTGTGTACGGCGAGTATGAGGATCTGCACCTTTTGGGCTATGGTTTCGATCCCGGTTTTCCGGAACTGCATGCGGCTCTGCATGATTTTCAGGGCCATCGCCAGGAACGAAGCCGAAAAATGACACGGCGCATCAACGAATGCCTGCGCGAGGAGGGACGGGAACTGCTGGATCCGCAGCGTGTCGATGACATGGCGCGCGGCGCGGTGGGACGGCCGCATCTGGCCCGGCTGCTTGTCGAGATGGGGCACGCCAGGAATGTAGAAGATGCCTTTCACCGCTATCTTATTCCCTGCAACGAGCCCAAACCCTATTTTCCCGCAAGCGAGGCCATTGCCCTGGTGCGGCGGGCCGGCGGCATCGTTGTGATGGCGCATCCCCTGCTGGTATCACGCGATGTGGATCTGCTGAAGGAACTGTTTGTGGAGCTTGGACGGCTGGGGCTTGCGGGTATTGAGGCCTATGCTACCAGCGCCTTTCCGGAAGAGATAGAGCAGTTGATAGGCATAGCCCGTTCGCTGGGGCTCATCGTGACCGGAGGTTCGGATTTCCACGGAATGACCGAAAAAAATGTCACCATCGGGGCCGGCAAGGGGCAGCTGCGCATTCCCTACACCTGTGTGGAGGAGATCCGGGTCCTGCTTGCCGGAAAGACGGCCGGATGGAGCGGAAACCTTCCGTAGAATTATGATCACTCATTTTTTTGCAACTGCCGCCAAGGGATTTGAAACACTGCTGGCGGATGAATTACGGCGCCTGAAGGCGGCGAATGTCCGTCCCTCGGTAGGCGGCGTTTTTTTTGACGGCCAGCTGGAAACCGCCTACCGCGCCTGCCTGTGGAGCCGGCTTGCCAGCCGGATTCTGATGCCGTTGGCCACATTTTCCGCGCTGACGCCGGAGGAACTGTACGATGGCGCGCGCGGCATCGACTGGAGCGCGCATCTTGAGCCCGATTCAACCCTGGCGGTGGACTGCACCCTGTTTCGTTCGCGGCTCAAGCATTCGCACTTTGCGGCGCTCAAGGTCAAGGATGCCATTGTCGATCAGCTGCGCGAGAAGTATGGAACACGGCCTTCTGTTGCGCTCGAACGTCCCGATGTGCGGATCAATCTGCATGTGCACTGCAACCGGGCTACTTTAAGCATCGATCTCAGCGGCGACAGCCTGCACCGCCGCGGCTGGCGCGACGAAACCGGCCCCGCGCCGCTCAAGGAGAATCTGGCGGCGGCGCTGCTGTTTTTCTGCGATTGGCCGGATAAAGCCGCCGAAGGCGGCATGCTGGTCGATCCGATGTGCGGTTCCGGCACCATCCCTATTGAGGCTGCGCTCATGGCGGCGGGTCGCGCCCCGGGACTGACGCGTGACTTTTTCGGCTTTCTTGGCTGGAAAGGACATGACGAGCCCCTGTGGGAACGTTTGCGCAAGGAGGCGCTTTCCGTAGAAAGCCCAAAAGATATCCTGATCCTTGCCTATGACTGTGATGGCGCGGTGCTGGAGGCGGCTCGGCGCAACGCGGTCCGTGCGGGGGTTGCCTCCTGCATCCGTTTCCAGCAGGCGGATGTCGCGGAGCTACCGAAGCCGGAGATTTCGGGAAAAGACGGTGTGGTGGTCACCAATCCGCCCTATGGCGAGCGTCTGCGGCAATCGGGTGATTTGCAGCCGCTGTACCGGCAGCTGGGGCAGCAGCTGCGCAGATGTTTTGGCGGATGGAGCGCCGGTATTCTCACGGAAAGCGCGCAGCTTGCCCAAAGCCTGGAATTGCCGCTGGAATCGACGGTTGCGCTCTGGAATGGCCCGCTGGCCTGCACCCTGTACCGTTACCGCATCCCCGCACCGGTGGAGGAGCATGCGGAGGCCTCTCCGATGCTGGCCAACCGCCTCCGCAAGAATCTGCGGCACTTGCGGCGCTGGGCCCGCAGGGAGGGCACGGAGGCCTTTCGGATCTACGATGCCGATCTTCCGGAATACGCGGCGGCCATCGATCTGTATGGCTCCTGTGCCCATGTACAGGAGTACGCGCCGCCTGCGGCGATCGATCCCGCCAGGGCGCGGCTGCGGCTCAAGGAAATCATGGCGACCCTTTCCGAGGTGCTGGAAATTGCGCCCGATGCGATTTTTGTCAAAACCCGCCAGCGCCAGAAGGGCGCAAACCAGTACCAGAAGCTTGCCGACCAGCACAACTTCATTGCGGTGCGGGAAGGGGACTTGAGTTTCTGGGTCAACCTCGCCGACTATCTGGATACCGGCCTGTTTCTTGACCATCGTCCCACTCGGAAAAGGATCCGGGAATTGCTGGCCTCCGGCGGGGACTTTCTGAACCTGTTCGGCTATACCGGTTCGGCTTCGGTGTATGCCGCGGCCGCTGGCGCTGCCACCACCACGGTGGATGCCTCCCGCACCTATCTCGACTGGGCGCGGCGCAACTTCGAGCTCAACGGGCTGGACCTGTCCCGGCACCGCTTTGTGCAGGCGGACTGCATGGCCTGGCTTGGCTGTGAAGGTGCCGATCGGCGCTTTGATCTGATCTTTGCGGATCCGCCGACCTTTTCCAACTCCAGTTCCCGCGACAGCGATTTTGACGTGCAGCGCGACGCCGTTGCGTTGCTGAATGCGGCATCCAAACTGCTCAAGCCCCAAGGAATTCTGATTTTTTCCTGCAATTTCAGGCGTTTTTGTTTCGAACCGGAAAAATTGACGGGCCTGGTCGCGCAGGATATCAGCGCGCCGACCATTCCGGAGGATTTTGCCCGCTCGCCGCGTGTTCACCGCTGCTGGCTGCTGAAGCGGAATGGCTGAGCAGTTTGCCCGTCATTCCTGTTTATGGGGAGGAAGTTCGCCG
>JAFPZV010000259.1 GCA_017417085.1 Deltaproteobacteria bacterium
CACTGTGACGCCTGCCCCATTGCCGAGCTGTGTCCGAAACTGGGCGTCACTCCGCGCAAATCCGGCAAAACGGCAGTTTCCAAAAATGCCGATTCCGGCGACACCTCGCGGGGGCAGCTCTTCGTCTCCTGGAACGTCAACGGCCTGCGCGCGGTGTTGGGCAAGGGCTTTGCCGAAACGCTCGAGAGCCTGAACGCCGACATCGTGGCGCTTCAGGAGATCAAGGCCCATCCGGAACAGCTGCCGGAGGAAATAACCGCCCTGGCGGGCTTCAGGAAGTTCTGGCATCCGGCGGAGCGCAAGGGGTATTACGGCACGGCAATCTTCAGAAGGATAGAACCGCTTGCCGTTCACTACGGCATCGGAAAACCCGAATTCGACTGCGAAGGCCGGGTGCTGACGCTGGAATTCGCGGACTATTTCTTCGTCACCGCCTACTTCCCCAACGCCCAGGACGAGCTGAAGCGGCTGGATTTCAAACTGGCCTTCGATACCGCCATGCTGGAGTACCTGAACCGGCTGCGCGCGCAAAAGACCGTGCTGCTCTGCGGCGATTTCAATGTGGCACATAAGGAAATCGATTTGGCGCGCCCCAGGGAAAACCGGGGCAACCCCGGCTTTTCCGACGAGGAACGCGCCTGGATGGACAGCCTTCTGGCCGAAGGTTATGTGGACACCTTCCGGAAATTCTGCCCCGATCCGGGGCAGTACTCCTGGTGGAGCTATCGAGCGAACGCCCGTGCAAAGAACATTGGCTGGAGAATCGACTACTTCGTGGTGGATGCCCAAAGCGAAAACCGGGTGCTGGAAGCCGCTATCCACAGCGGCATCCTTGGCTCCGACCACTGTCCGGTGAGCATCCGTTTCAAATAGAAGAAGCAAAAGCGAAGCATCCCGCTGCATCGACTGCATTGCGCATGACGAACAACGAAAAAAGAGGAGAAAAAACATGTCCGTTTTGATGATCAATGGCAGCCCGCATCCCAATGGCTGCACCTTTACCGCCCTGAACGAAGTGGCGACCCAGCTGAAAAAACACAGTATCGAAAGCGAATTCATCCACATCGGCACCGGGCCCATTGCCGGCTGCATCAGCTGCGGCAAGTGCGGAGAAAACGGGTACTGCGTCTTCAAGGACGACGGCGTCAACGCCGCCATCGACAAGCTCAAGGCAGCGGAAGGCCTGGTAGTGGGCTCGCCGGTCTACTACGCCGCCCCCAACGGCGCGCTCTGCGCCTTTCTCGACCGGCTATTCTTCATGAAGAGCGACGCCTACGCTTTCAAACCGGCGGCCTGCGTGGTCAACTGCCGCCGGGGCGGGGCCAGCGCCGCCTTTGAGCGGCTGAACAAGTACTTCACCATCAGCCGGATGCCGGTGGTCAGTTCCCAGTACTGGAATTCCACCCACGGCTTCACCCCGGACGACGTGCGCAAGGATCTGGAGGGCCTGCAAACCATGCGTACCCTGGGCGACAACATGGCCTGGCTGATCCGCTGCATCACCGCCGGAAAGGCGGCGGGCATCGAGCCGCCTGCGCCGGAACCCTGGATTCCCACGCACTTCATTCGGTAACCGTTTTCCAAAAACCAAATGAACAAAACCGGAGGCGGCGTGAATCCTTTTTGACACGTCGCCTTTGTGCTTCTTGCATGCGTCTTCTTTAAAACTGCGAGGCGTAATAGCTTCTGGCTATATATGGAGACGGTTCGTAGTAGGCAGAGCTGTTGTAATCGTCGATAATTGCGCAGATGGGGTGATTGTACACGCGGAGCATGGCGTCGGCGTAATCTTCCGTGCTGGTTAAAGTGGCCAGAATCAGGCGTTTGTATACCCTGCCCATCTGAAGTTCGGTGGGAATCCGCTCGCAATATGCAGGGTTGATCCGCGTAACATCAAAATCTCCCGGTTCCAGCTTGTAGGCATCAATCCAGTCCGCCGCCACATCAAGCGGGTTTTCGCAATGCAACACTGAAGCAAGCGAGAGTTTCTCCGCCAGAGCGTCATGCCCCATCCGGTTGATCACGTATTTGTTGGGCTGCTTCAACTGCCGGGCAATGCGCTCCACCATCGCGCAGACAAAAAAGAGATCGTTTTCTGTGACCTGTTCATCGGGGAAAAAGACATTGTTCATAGGCTGTAGCTCCCATGGTTATGTATTGTATAGTTTTCACTTTTATACTGGCAAGTGATATGGGCAATCTTGCCAATCAATTAAAAGCCCCACACACAAATCAGGGAGAAAGATCATGAAAAAAGTTCTGGGTATCAACGCCAGCCCGCGGAAAAACTGGAATACGGCGCAGGCCGTGGAAAAGGCGCTCGAAGGCGCAAACCAGGCAGGCGCGCAGACGCGGCTCGTCCACCTGTACGATTTGAAATTCACCGGCTGCCTCAGCTGCTTCGCCTGCAAACACCGCGAGAAACCCGCGGACATCTGTATTCTGCAGGACGAGCTCCGGCCCCTTCTGGAAGAGATCATGACGGCGGATGCACTGATCCTCGGCAGCCCTATCTACTTCGGCAACCTCCCGGCGGACGCCATCGCCTTTCTGGAACGCCTGCTCTTTGCGCCCTACACCTACAGCCAGGACAACCTCAGCAAGTTCACCGGTCACATCGCCAGCGCGCTCATCTGCACCATGAACGTCAACGAGGCATTGATGCAGCAGATGGACTATTCAACGCTGATGAAGCGCTATACGCAGTACATGGCCGGCATGCTGCGCGGCCCATCGGAATGGCTGGCGATTACCGACACCCTGCAATTCTCCGACTATGGCAAGTATATGAGCAGCATCTTCGATCCGGAACACAAGGCACGGATGCATGAGGAAAAGTTCCCGAAGGATCTTGAAAAGGCAAAAGAACTTGGCGCGTGGCTGGCCACTCGGGCTTAAACACTCTCCAGTCTATCCGGACGGGAACAGCCGTTCCTCGCTGACCTTCAGGCCCTGACCCGCCTGGACGCGGTAGAGAAACAGCAACGCGGCACGTGGCCGGAACTCCGGCAAATGCCGGAAAACTGCCACAAAATGCTGCAGTTTCACGCCGCGGCCCTTGAGGCCGGCAAGCTCCTCTTCCACCCGGAGCTGCGCCTGATGCCGTTCCTCCGTTGTGGGCGCCTCCGGGAAAAAGTCCTCTTCGCAAGGTCTGCCGCTGCGCGCCAAATCCAGTGCCAGGGCCTCGCGCAGCATTTCGGAACGGGATTCGGCAAAGCGCCACAGCCAACGGAAAAGATCCTCGCGCTTCGGCGGCAGACGG
>JAFPZV010000260.1 GCA_017417085.1 Deltaproteobacteria bacterium
CCGGTACAGTCGGCGGTCAGGCCGGTGGCAAGACGGGTGGCCACCGCGCCGGCCAGATCCCGTCCCTGGCCGGTGGCCCCCAAAAGCACTATTTCCGGCTGGTGCTTTTCAACCAGATGGCAAACCGCCGCGCAGTAGGAAGCGGTGCGATACGACGCATAAACCGGCGCATCCAGCAGGTACACGATCTGCGCGCCGTAGCGGGCGGCTTCCGCCGCCAGATGCTCCACCCGATGACCAATGATGACCGCGCCCAAATCGGTGTGGCGCTTGTTCGCAAGCTCGCGGCCCACGCCCAGCAGCTCCCAGGAAACCCGGGCGGCCACGCCCGCAAACTGCTCCACCACCACCCAGACGCCGCGCCAGGCGGAAAAATCATCGCCGCCAACGGAGTCCGCCGCCGCTTCCACCTGAACGGCGCCCGCGCCGCCTGTCATCTCCAGCGCCTGCGCGGGGCAGGCCCGCACGCACAGGGCGCATCCGACGCAGCGTTCCGGCGCAATAACCGGAGCCCCCGCCGCATCCATGGCAATGGCGTCCTTCGGGCAGCTCTGCAGGCAACGCTCGCCGCATCCGATGCATTTTCCCGGCAACAGCCGTGCAACACCGCGATTTCCCGTCATGATCGTCCGCCCGTTCCATCAAAAGGGGATTGCAGCAATTCCCGTTCCCGTAAACGCCGCATCAGCAGATCGACTGCCGCTTGCGGATCGCGCAGGCCATCGCCCAGTATTTCCCCCGATTTCTGTTCCGGAGAAAAGATCCGCTTGACCACGGTCGGCGATCCCTTGAAACCGGTCTGCTCCGGATCCAGCCGCAGCACCCGATTGTCCCAGATCGTCAGCTCCGCTTTCGCCGCGGCCAGACGGGCCGGCACCGTCGGATACCGCGGCCGGTTGAGCTCGCGCACCACCGTTATCAGCACCGGCAGCGGCGCCTCGACGATCTCCTGCCGATCCTCCAGCCGGCGCCGCACCCGGATACGCCGCTTTTGCGCATCAAAAGACTCAATGCAATCCACCAGTGTCAACTGGTGCAAGCCCAGATGGGTGGCAATGCCGGGCCCCACCTGCGCCGTATCGCCGTCGATCGTCTGTTTGCCGCAGAAAACGACCGCCAGTTCCTCTTCCTCGGCCAACCGGGCGATGGCGGCTGCCAGCACCCTGCTGGTCGCCAGCGTATCCGCGCCGCCGAAACAGCGATCCGAAAGCAGTACCGCGCTTTCGGCCCCCAGCGCCAGGGCCCGCCGCAGCGCCGCCTCGGCATTGAGCGGCCCCATGGAGAGGGCGACCGAACGCAGCCCAAAACGTTCCTGAAAACGCAGGCTCTCTTCCAGCGCATGCAGATCGTAGGGGTTGATAATGAAGGGAATCCCTTCACGAATCAAGGCATTGGTCTCCGGATCTATGCGTACCTGCGTGGTATCCGGTACCTGTTTGATACAGGTAACCGTCAGCATCCGCTCCTCCCCCGTCCTGTTGCCCACAGCATTTGTCCACAGAGCGCAATCATGGGCTTTTCACCACTCTCGCCGCAAAAATCAAGCAAATTCATATACTTATCAAGAGAACCTCTTCTCGCCGATGCATCAAGCTCGCGTATTGATTGCAGAGTATCCACATTGTCAACATGGTTATCCACAGCCTCCGGCGCTTCAAAGGTACGGGACCCGGGCTTCATCGGGAGATGGTTCATCCACAAAAAAGCCCGAAACCTTGATATATGCGGTGTATACCGCGGGTTTCGGGCCGATGCGAACAAAAAAGTTCATCTACAAAACAGCATTACATTTTGACAAAGCCGTCTTTTCCCAGACCGCATATCGGGCAAACCCAATTGTCGGGAAGATCGTCGAATGAGGTGCCGGCAGGGATATGCGCGTTGTCATCGCCTGCTGCCGGATCATACACATAACCACATGCACACTGATATTTTGCCATATCTGCCATTGTTTCTACCTCCTTTGAAAAAGAATGAAAGAGTGAATTGCCTTGCGTATACTTTATAAAGTATATGGAGCGAAAAGCAATTTATATTTTATGGGAGGCTTGTCCGTTTTTTGCTCTCAAAACGGCGTTTGCATCCCTTTCGGACACACATTGGAGAACTCACACATCATGCTGTTCACCTTTTCCCGTACCCTGTCACAAATTCCACATTTAGAAACTTTTCTGGGAGAAAGGGTTCAGTGGGGTTTCCGCCCTCCCCAAACGCCGCCGGATGCGATGGTGGGCTGGGGGCACAAGGCCACGGCGGAAAAGGCGCGGCGCTATGCGGCACAGCGAGGCATCCCCTATATTGCGGTGGAGGATGGTTTCCTGCGCTCGCTGGATCTGGGCGTCCGCCATGCGCCGCCGCTCTCGCTGGTCATGGACAGAAGCGGCATCTACTACGATGCCTCCGCTCCCTCGGATCTGGAAAATCTGCTGAACCGCAGCGGCTGGGAAACCCCGGAACTGCTCGCCAGCGCACGGCAGGCCATGGCGGAGATCCGCTCCTTTTGCCTGAGCAAGTACAACCATGCGCCCGCGGCGCGCCCGGATCTGCTGGGCGGGACCGATGTTCCCAGAG
>JAFPZV010000023.1 GCA_017417085.1 Deltaproteobacteria bacterium
CCAGCGTGGTGGCGCCGATGCAGTGCAACTCGCCGCGGGCCAGCATCGGTTTGAGCATGTTGCCGGCATCCATCGCCCCTTCCGCCTTGCCGGCGCCGACGATGGTGTGCAGCTCGTCGATAAAGAGCAGGATCCGGCCATCGCTGGAACGGATCTCGTTCAGCACCGCCTTCAGCCGTTCCTCAAATTCGCCGCGGTATTTGGCTCCGGCAACCAGGGATCCCATATCCAGCGCAAAGACGGTCTTGTCCTTCAGGCCCTCCGGCACGTCGCCGCGCACGATCCGGTGCGCCAAGCCTTCCACCACTGCGGTCTTGCCCACGCCAGGCTCGCCGATGAGCACCGGGTTGTTCTTGGTTTTACGTGAAAGAATACGGATGACCCGGCGGATCTCGTCATCACGGCCGATAACCGGATCGAGTTTGCCCTTGCGCACCTCTTCCACCAGATCGCGCCCATATTTCTTGAGCGCGTCATAGGTCGATTCCGGATCCTGACTGGTCACCCGCTGATGGCCACGTACCTGGGAAAGTGCCGCCAGCAGACGATCCTTTGCCAGGCCAAACTGCTTGAAAAGACGCCCGGAGCAGGTGTCTTCCCCTTCATCGCAAAAGGCCAGCACCAGATGCTCCACGCTGACATACTCATCTTTAGGATGCGTGGCTTCATCGGCGGCGCGTTCCAGAAGCTGGCTCAACCTTCTGGTTATATAGACCTTTCCGGCCTCAATGCCAGGTCCGGAAACCGAGGGCCGCCGCGCCAGCTCCTTGTTGAGCGCCTCTTCCAGGCTTTTCGGCGAAGCGCCGGCCTTTTCCAGAATCAGAGGGGCCAGCCCGTTCTGCTGCCCCAACAGCGCGGCCAACAGATGTTCCGCGTCCACTTCCGCATGGCCCAGACGTGTCGCCCGGCTCTGGGCGTCCTGCAGGGCTTCCTGCGTCTTCTGCGTCATCCGGTTGATATCCATAAAAAACCCCTCCTCTTATTGAAATTCTTAAAGTCTTCCCATTTTTGGGGGAAAACGGCTTGTACAAAACGGGGCGCCCCCACAGAAGCGCCCCCTTTACCAGCAAAATTCTTCCGAATCCGCTTCAAATCATCCGGCGTTTATTTCGATTCAATCTTTATCTGACGCGGACGGGCCGCTTCACTCTTGGGCAGATAGAGTTTCAACACGCCATTGGTGTAATCGGCGTGTGCCTTTTCCTGATCGATGCCCTCAAGAATCTGGAAACGCCGGTAATAGTCATGTGGTTCATACTCCTGCATCAAAAACTGCCCCTTAAGACAATCCTTGCACACCTGCCCCTTGATGGTCAGCATATCGCCTTCGATGTCGATGGAAAGATTTTCCTTTTCCACGCCCGGCATATCCGCCACCAAAATCAGACCTTCATCGTTTTCCAGAATATCGACTGGCGGCATGATGAAATCTTCTTCGTCACGGGTTTTTTCCGCCTGGTTCAATTCGCTGTTTTCGGAAACCATTTCCTGTTCGTTCATGATGTTTCTCCTCTATGTGCATAAAATTGAGTTTGTGAAAAATTCTGAACAACCCCTGCGCGCCTTTTTTCTCAAGGCTTCAACACCAGCTTATGCGGTTTGGCTTCTTCCGCCTTGGGCAGCATCACTTTCAGGCAGCCGTTTTTCAGCTCGGCTTCGGCCCGGTTGGTATCCACCTCGAAAGGCAGCTCAATGGTACGCATGAATTTGCCGACCCCACGCTCTCTGCGGTGGTAGACCTGGTTGTTCTCTCCCTCTTCGATACTGCGGCTTCCGGAGAGGGTCAGCGTATTTTTCAGGATGTTCATCTCCAGATCTTCCGCCTTGATGCCCGGCAGCTGCGCGCACAGATAGAGATTGTCGGCGTCCTGCGAAAGATTGATCCGCGGCATGTCGGAAGAAGCTCCGCCCATCATGCGCTGTCCATAACCGTAGCCCATTCTCCGCATGATCTCGCCCATCTCACGTCTCATGGCTTCCATTTCAGAAAAAACGCCCATGTTTCTCCATCCTCTCATGACTTTCTTCCTTTCATTTTCGTGATGGACGGCATCGCCGCGACAGACCCTGTTCCGACTTGCCGTCACGTTATATCGATTTTCCAGGGCGGGCCTTTCGTCCATCATCAGGCGAATCCCGCCAGCGCCTCTCTCGGGCTCCTGCCCTCCGGCGCTTTCGACCATCTGTTAATCCAAACAATGTGCCAACTGATGAAAAATTTTTTCGTGTCTGATTTCAATATGTTACAAAGAACACCCTGAACCGCTTGCAGCCTCCTGCAACGTCGCACCTGAAGCGCTGCGACAGGCTGCGACGTCGCACAAGGCGAAACAGGCCGACAAATTGCTTTTTCACCGCTTTTATTTTAGTTTATTGAGAGGATTGGCCTTATCGGCAAAGTGCATTACCGATAAAAAAAGAAAGGAGAGTAAAATTATGGGTTTGAATGAAGACGGCAGTTATACCGAAGTCACCAACACCAGCTGGAGCTCCCGCCTTGGCAACTCTTTCAAGGGAATTCTTGCGGGACTGCTGCTGTTGCTGGTTGCCACCGGCCTCATGTGGTGGAACGAAGGACGCGCCGTACACACCGGGGACGCCATCGCCGAAGCACAGGGGGTCACCGTGCCGATGAGCAACATCGACCAGGTGGACCCTTCGTTCGAAGGCAAGGTTGCGCATGTCTCCGGAATGGCCACAACCAATGACACCGTGGCGGATCCAACCTTCATGGTGAAAACCCAGGCCTTGCGGCTGCGTCGGGAAGTCTACTACTATCAGTGGGTTGAGCAGGTACGGGAAGAGAAACGCCAGAAAGTCGGCGGCGGCGAAGAAACCACACGTCATTACACCTATGAAAAACGCTGGGTGAAATCGCCGGTCAATTCCTCCGGCTTTAAAAATCCGCAGGGTCATACGAACACCGCGCCGCTCTCCGGCCTTGGGGATGAAACATGGTACGCGCCGAACGTCACGCTGGGTGCCTACCGCCTGCCGGACTTTCTGTCGCGCGCCATCGGCGGAGAAAAGGCGCTGGATGTGCGGCTGACCGGGGAAGAACTGCAGGCGCTGCGCCAGAACCTGTTTTCCGGCAGCACCCCGGCGAGCAACGCCGTCGGGATTGGCGGCGGAATTGGCGGCACGAGCGGCGGGATCGGTGGAATCGGCGGCAGCCTTGCCCGGGCCATTGATATGAATGCCGCAACCGGCCTCCATGCCAGCGGCAATACGATCTACATTGGCAGAAGCCCCAACCAGGCGGAAATTGGCGATATCAAGGTCCGCTTTTACGAGATCTCTCCCGCAGTCGTCTCCCTTATCGCCAAGGTAAGCGGCGACACCTTCCAGAAGTTCCTCGCCTCCAACGGCACAAGTTTCCACAAGCTTTCCATGGGCACGGTTGACATGGGCAGCATGTTCCAAAGCGCCAAGGACTCCAACGCCACCATGACCTGGATCCTGCGCGTGGTCGGCATTATGCTGGCTATCGCCGCATTGAAGACGATCCTTGCGCCGCTTGCCGTCCTGGCCAGCGTTGTGCCCTTTATCGGCAACCTGGTGGAAATGGGCACCGGTCTGGTGGCAACGATTCTGGGCGTAGCCTGGTCCTGCGTAGTCATCGCGGTGGCCTGGATACGCTTCCGGCCGCTTCTGGGCGGTATCCTGCTGGGAGTAGCGGCACTGCTCGTGGCCCTGGTCTTCCTGCGCGGCCGCAAGACACGCCCCACGCAAGCTGGTGCGCCGTCTTGACCCTTGGATAAGGAAACAAAAAGAGAAAAGCCCCCTTGAAAGGGGGCTTTTTTATGGTCCGCTTTTTCCCAGGAGATGCATTGCTGCG
>JAFPZV010000261.1 GCA_017417085.1 Deltaproteobacteria bacterium
CAATGCATCCATCCTCAGCCTGTACGCCATCACCCCCTGCCATGTGGGCAGCGGCTCTTCAATGGGTGTGGTTGACCTACCCATCCAGCGAGAACGCCATACCAACTGGCCCGTTATCCAGGCTTCCGGCATGAAAGGCGCACTCCGCGCCCATTTCGAGCGCTTTAAAAGCTCAATCAAGGACAAACCTGAAGACTTCGACAAAATTACCGAACTGGTCTTCGGCGCGGAAACGCAGAAAGGCGACCACGCCGGTTCCCTGGCGGTCGGCGACGCGAAGATCCTCGCCTTTCCCATGCGCTCCAATATCGCACCCTTTGTCTGGATCACCTGCCCGGCGGTACTGAAACGCCTGAACCGGGATCTCGCCCTGACCGGGCGTGACAAGATGAACCTTGACGATCTCAAGCCTGAAGCCGGCAAAGCTTTATGGATCGGCGAAGAGATGCAGAAAGGTTCTATCCTGCTGGAAGACATGGAAGTAAGTGCTACAGGCTCTTTCGCTTTGAGCGGCGACACCGCACGCCTGGTCGGTAAGGCGAATCGTCTGCTGGTGGTGGATGACGAGGTGTTCGGATACGGCGTCACCGACTGCACCCAGGTCATGGCGCAAATCAAGATCGATCAGGCAACCGGCATCACCTCAACCGGATCTTTGCGGTATCAGGAGGAACTGCCCGCCGATACACTGATGTACACGGTGATCTTCTGGGGCGATTCACGGGACAAAAAGGCCAGCCTCCAGGCGGATGCCATCCGGGGCTATATTGCAAAGGAGGTGGTAGCCGGTCATATCCAGATCGGCGGCGACGAAACCCTGGGCCGCGGCCTGTTTGAACTCGAATGGCTCTGATACAAGGAGGCGATCATGCAGACAAAGGAACAACAGCGTTCGGCTTTTGCCTTGAAACAGGTTGAACAGGTTTTTCACATTCCAGTGGATGAGAAAGTAGTCAGTTTTATTGTTGGCGTGCCAACATTAGTGTTGACGAATGGACTCGGCCAAACTATGGCCTTTCTAATGTCAAAACATAAGGAACCATCCCCATCTGATACAGAGGAGAAAAAGAAAGACAAGCTTAAGTATAAGAATACATTCGATATTATTATGAATTGGCTTAAGCTGGAAAGGCCTGAAGATTTTGAAGATGCGGGAACAGCCTTTCAATTTCTGAATAAGCTCTCATCCATTGATCAAACATAATATCGACAGGCACAACAAGAAGCCTTGGCTATGTTGCAGTGGCTGAAACGCTATGCCCGAGCCTTTCAGACGGAGGAACAGCAATCATGAGCATTCCCATTCCGAATACCCAACGCGAATTGCTGGAACATGGGCGCTCCGGCAATGCGGCGCTTTTTTTCTCCCGTATGACCGAGTACGAAAAAGAAGGAGAAAAAGTTGTCAAGGATGCCGTTGTCAAGCTGGGCGAAGAAATGGGCAAACGTTTTCCGGCCAGCGATAGCGTACTGAAAAGCATCCACAGCCGGCAAACCGGCATCTTGGGGACGGCAGCAAAACACGCCGGGACAACCGGCAACGGTCTGGCCCTGGAAATCCGGGCACAATTAACAGCGCCCTTCGTTTCCGGCCTCGGTTCCGGCCACCCCACGGAAACCGGACTGGTTCTCGACCGCAACAGCGGCCTGCCCTGCATCCCGGCCTCCAGCATCAAGGGCGTGCTGCGGTTGGCCTGCGCCCTGCACATTGCGGAAACCGCCCCCGAAAC